>NZ_JACSKD010000008.1:0-115759 GCF_018617455.1 Exiguobacterium sp. s22 | reverse complement strand
AACCAACAAACTGCGACAAGAAGATTTCCAGATACTTAAAGCGCCAAAACCTTCGGATTCTTTACTGACACTCCGCATCCTGCCGAGCTTTCATCCCACCCCTGAAGGAGTGGGCTTTCCCACTCGGAAATTCTGTAAGCGAACCGTCACTTTCAGAAGTGGCGGTTTTTTGTTGAATCCACTGTGCGATGTAAGCCCCGGCGTCTCGCATCATGCGAGGCGTCGTCCAACCCATGGTCGATACTTGAATGACGTTCGCCCGCTTTAGATAGTCACTTTCATATTGCACGAGATAACCTTGATACGACAATTGTTTCCCCAGTGCGATGGATGACTGGGTAGAGGGAATCGGAATGGTCAGGATACCCGGTGACTGGGCAGGACTGAGCTCAATGTGTAAGCCGTTCTCATGAAGCGAATTGACTAGGACGAGCAGCTTCTCTTCATGCGACGCGACCTCCTCTTCCGTCAGTTCGTCTAATGCGACCGCCATCGCCGAAAGGAGCGGTTCTGACTGCGTAAAGGCGATTGGTTGATAAAGTGACAAGTCAAGATAGCGTGGCACGTTTCGCATCGCGTCTGCCCGATGCTTCATGGCGACGAATGCGAGACCCGGTACGTTCCGCAACGCCTTTCCTGAAGAAAAGGTCACGTAGTTCGCGAATCCATAGTCATAGGCGAACGTCCCAACGGCACTAATCGCGTCAATGGCAACGATGCCTTGCCATGTCTGAAGTGGTTCAAGATCGATTAAAACCCCATGTGAGGTCTCACAATGAACGGTCCATACCCAATCCGGCGCAATGCGTTCGAATTGAGTTCGATCCCACCTTCCATCTCCGTCTACTGTAATGACATCAAAAGCGAGACCCGCACGCCGGGCATGGTCAATCAGGCGCTCTCCAAACTCGCCCGTATTGAGAATGACACCTCGTCCAACCAACTGAACGGCAACCGCATCATTGGCGACCGTCCCGCTTCCAAGAAGCGTATAGACGTAAGGGAGTCCGATTATTCCCGTCAGTTTTTGTTGCACCGCTTCGAGCATCCGCTTCGTTTCATTTGAACGATGAGGGCGCGGTTGCCTCGAGAGTCGCGTTCGTACACGTTCTGAGCATTCAACGGGACCTGCGAGTAAACTTTTCGGACGTAGAGTCGACGCTGATTGGGATTCGTAAAAAGCAGCCCTCGTTAACATCATCGGGACATATCTCGCTTCTTCAGGACCAATCGGATCAGCAAACGGCACAAATCCAAACCTATGGTAAAGTACTTGTTCGCGTGTCGTTCCACTGATGACGATGCCGTCAACCTCACGTTCTGTCGCATCGTCGATGACCGCACGCATCAGTCCGGCAAATGTCCGATTGCGCCGATATGCTTTCTTCACAGCAAGAAGACGTATCTCGAGCCATTCCCCTTCAGGAATACGCACTCCCTTTTGCTCCAAAGAAAATGGCCGTTCCCCTCGTAACGCACACATGGCAATCACTTCACCGTCCGCTTCCCCGATCCAATATGTATTCTCTTCATGAAACTTGTCGACGAGTCGTCGCTCCGGATTCGGTGGATGTTGCGGGATCTCTTCAACGAAAGTCTCGTAATTCAACCGATGAATGGCGTCAAAATCAGACGCCCCGGCTTTTCTGTATACGATCATGGTTTCCCTCCTTCACATGATGATAGACGATCACGATAGCAATCAGCATAGCCCATATGACATTCTCGACATGTCCAAGCGCAGCGAGCGGAAGTAAGATCAGCATCACTAGTCCCGTCTCACGAGAGTTACCTGTTACTTTGATGAAGAGTAACAAGATAGCAAGACCCCCAATAAACCACCATGGGTCATATGCCCATATGATTCCAGAAAAAACGGCATATCCCTTCCCACCTGCACGAATTCGCCAAAACGGATAAATATGCCCGAGTGTGAGCGCGAACGCCGTCTGCCAAAAATACGGTCCGCTCATCTGTAGGATGAGAATCGTCTTGAGCACGTCGAATCCATATACGATGAGAAACGCCTTCACGCCACCGATGCGATGCGCATTGCGTGCACCGGTATTCTTCGAACCAGATGTCGCTAAATCATGTCCACTTAGCACCCCATACAGTTTGCCCCCGAGCAGACTCCCGACGAGATAGCCAATGATGATAATCCACATAATATCCCCTCATTTTTTGGAAATTTGTGTGCGTTTCAGAAAAACGGGTATCCTCTAATTAACTGTGCACTTTTTGGAAAGGGGAAATCAAGATGCGAGAAGAGAAAAACTTCATTAACGGGGAATGGACAGAAACCGAACAGACAATTGAGGTACGCAATCCGGCCACGGGTAACGTGATGGCCGTCGTGACCAAAAGTGATACCGCCGAAGCGACACAAGCCGTCGATGCCGCGCATGAGGCGTTACAAGAATGGCAACAAAAAACAGCAGAAGAACGAGGCGAACTACTCAATGAATGGAATCGTTTGATTACAGAACATACGGAAGAACTCGCACGGACGATGGTCGAGGAACAAGGAAAGCCACTGAAAGAAGCCATCGGCGAAATCAACTATGCAAATGGATTTATCGACTGGTATGCAGCAGAAGGACGACGCGTGTATGGAGAGACGATTCCGGCTTCATCAAACCAGAAACGAATCTTTGCCATCAAACAACCGGTCGGCGTCATCGCAGCCATCACACCTTGGAACTTCCCGGCTGCCATGATTACACGAAAAGTCGCGCCTGCGCTTGCCGCAGGTTGTACGGTCGTCATGAAACCAGCTTCGGCGACACCGTTGACTGCCATCGAACTAGTTAAATTAGCGGAGAAGGCAGGATTCCCAAAAGGGGTCATCAACCTTGTCACAGGACAGGCGTCAGATATCGTCAAAGCGTGGCAACAAGATAAACGGGTCCGCAAATTGACGTTCACAGGATCAACGGAAGTCGGGAAAATGCTCATGCGTGACGCTGCAGATACGATGAAAAAGATTTCACTCGAACTCGGTGGACACGCTCCGCTCATCGTCACGGCAAAGGCGGACTTAGATAAGGCTGTTCCGCAAGCGGTCGCCACAAAGTTCCGAAACGGTGGACAGACGTGCGTCTGCGCGAACCGAATCTATGTCGAACGTGCCGTCGTCGATGAATTCTCGGAGCGTTTCATTAAAGAGGTCGAAGCGTTGAAAGTCGGGAACGGACTAGAGGAAGGTGTCGATATCGGTCCGCTCATCGATGACGATGCACTTAGTAAAGTCGAAAAGCATATCGAGGACGCACAGATTCGTGGCGGTGAAGTGTACGGTGGTGAGGTGCTAGACGGCTTGTTCATCCGTCCTGCCGTCATTCGTTACGCGAATGAAGACATGCTCTGCATGAACGAAGAGACGTTCGGACCTGTCGCACCGATTGCGACGTTCGATTCACTCGATGAAGTCATCAAACGGGCGAACAACACGCCATTTGGCTTAGCCGCTTACCTGTTCACGCAAGACATCAATGAAGCGGTCTATTTAGCTGAATCGTTGGAGTACGGGATTGTCGGTGTGAACGACGGACTTCCGTCAACGCCGCAAGCGCCGTTCGGCGGTTGGAAAGAGAGCGGACTCGGCCGTGAGGGTGGACATCACGGCATCGAGGAATTTTTAGAAGTAAAATACATCTCACTCGGGTTGTAAGTGTAGGTATACAAAAGGCTTGTCGACATATGCGACAAGCCTTGTCTTATCGGTTGACCCACTCGACTAAATCGTGCGGAGATTGGATCACGTGATCCGCAAGTGCCCACTCTTCTTCATTGCCGAATCCGAACCCTGTCAAGACGACCGGGAAGTCATGGGCGCGAGCCGCCTCGACATCCGATTTACGATCGCCGACCATAATATAATCCGCCTCTCCGTGCCGGACACGGTGTGCTGTCAGAATATCTGCCTTCTTCTCGCCACCGACAGACTCCAAACATTCCGGTGCCGTCATATAGGAACGAATCTGTTGCGTATCTAAAATCAAGTTCATGTAGTGAACGCCACAGTTACTCGCCGTCGTCAACGTATGTCCTTGCTCGTGAAGCGTCTCCAACATCTCACGAATCCCTTCAAACAAGACGTTCTGCCCTTCCATCGTCTTCTCGAGAGTCGTGTGGCGCAATCTGCGGATGAGACGAATCTCTTCAAGTGTCGCCTCTGGGATGACATGCTCCCAAAACGCATTTCCTGCCAATCCGTATCCTGAGCGGACCGCCTCTTCACTCGGTTTTGGAAGGTGAGGAAGCTCCTCGAGCGCCTCATGAATCGCCTTCGTCATCGGTCCGGTCGTATCTACTAACGTGCCATCGATATCAAATAAAATCACTGCCATTGGATTGATCCCCTCTCTTTCACTCTCTCCCTACCGTAGCAGAATCCCCGAAAATGCAAAAGGGAAAACGTGGTGACAAAAAAAACGACTGAACGAATCCGTTCAGTCGCATCTATTATCCTCGCCAGAAGCTCATTCCGCCTTTTACCGAATAGACGTCAGTATATCCGGCACTCTTCAGCATCGCTGCCGCACGTTGGCTACGCATCCCGCTCTGACAAATGACATACACAGGACGTTCTTTGTCTTTCGGATACTTCGCCTGTGCGTTCCCGAATCCAGAAAGAGGAACATTTTTCGCTTGCTTGATATGTCCACCGCGGTATTCATGTGGCTCACGCACGTCCAATAATTGAATATTTCGTTCTTCCGCGATTCTTCGCTTTAAATCGTCTGTCGAGACCGTTTTGACATTGTTACGACGACTCCACCAAAAATATACGATTCCGATGATGACCGCCACAAAAAGAAAGTCCAACATATTCACGCCTCCATTTGCATTCATTTCTTACATCCATTATACCCCCTAAGGTATTTAAGTCAATGAAAGTGAATCCACAAAAAAACCACATGTCCATGACATGTGGTTCAAAAATCGAGCAATGAATCCGATTTCGGTTGCTCGTCTTCCTCCATCGGAATGCCAAGAAAGGCAGCCATCTGTCGATCAAGCGGCGGTTTTGTCTCGTTCGTAGGTGTCGACGTTTGCGGCATACCGACCGCTTTCGCTTCTGACGTCTCATCTAGAAGTAATTCACAAAAGCCCATTAACTTTGCTAAATGACGCTTTTGCACTTCACCGGTCGACGATTCAATCTGTGTCATCACCTGACGCATTTGGGCGATAACTTGTTGTTCTGTAATCATAGTCCGTACACATCCTTTACGCTTCCATTGTGCAGGATTTCATCCTCGATTCGCAAGTATCCTCACCGATTCCTTGACTCGACCCAATTTAAAAAGGCGTCATAGTCGAAACGAACTTGATTTGCATAAAAATCAGCCCATCTCGATAACTGTCGAATAAAGAGGGACGGGGAGTTACCGATTGCCGCCGCGATTCGTTCGCTTGCCGTATAGTCGAGCACATTCGATGTCGCATCGGCCCGAGCATGAATCTTTGCCGTGATTTGCGCCTGAACTTGTAACGTCTCAATGAGCGATGTCTCATCCTTCATGTGTTTCGCTTTTACTTTTCGCTTATAGGGCGAACGCTGCCTGACATAATATTCTTTGTCATCAATCGTCAAATAGCCAAGATATGGGTCACGACTGTGGACCATTGCCCGTTGTGCGGCAACGACACGAGCCCCTTGATGAGACAACCCGTTTTCAAACAGTGGGTGTGTCGGAAGAAAGAGGGACGGAACAGCGGATTGCGCTTGTTTCATCTCTAAAATGACATCTTCATCGTGCTCCTCATCGGCACCTTCAATCAAAATATAGTAGCGTTCAAGCCCGATGGAAGCCGTGCCGCTTTGTAGCTTGATGGCGATGTCTTTGATGTCATAGTGATCGGCATGATGCCTATGTTGATCTGACAAGGAAGACAGATAATCACCCCATGCCGCTTCGATTTTTTCCCGTACTTCCGAGGAAACTGGAATCAGGTCGTCGCTTGTCGAAAAGTAGCGTTCTTCGTCCCTTACTTCCGTTCGTTCCGACATGAACTCATCTTTCTTCTTCTCCGCTTTTTTAATGACTTTTTTGACCGCTTTACACGTGTTGTCTTTCGTGAACTGAATATGTTCACTCCGTCCAGACGCATGTTGCTCGATGGCATCCGCATAAGTCCGGGCAAATGCCTCGATTGCTGCTTTGCCGTCAAATCCTGATTCGGCTGCGAACAAATCAACGGAAACCGCCATCCGCAATAAATCGAACAAGTAGGAACCGATGTACGCTTCGTCAAAGTCGTTCACGTCATAAATGATGTTCCCAGCTCCGTCCTCGAACACACCGAAATTTTCAAAGTGTAGGTCGCCTTGAATGAACGTCGGATGATCGGGACCTGTGTCAAAAGCAATCGGCACTTTCGCAAAGTCGTAGTAGAACAAGTGTGAGCTCCCTCGAAAGAATGAGAATGGGCTCGAACTCATCTTCGTATACTTCTCTTGTCTCGCCTCTTCAGAAAGATGACGAATCGACTGGTCATAAAAATCCAGTACGGTCCCGATTGTCTCGCACCGAATTTGTTGTTTGACGGCTGTGAACATACGGTTCTCTCCCTCACTTGTTGAATAAGTGTTTATATTCCCCGTACCCAGCCTCTTCAAGCTCTTCTACAGGAACGAATCGGAGAGCGGCCGAGTTGATGCAATAGCGTAAACCGCCAAGCTCTTTCGGACCGTCATCAAATACATGCCCGAGGTGACTGTCACCTTGTTTCGAACGAACTTCCGTCCGAACCATATGGTGCGTCGTGTCCATATTCAAATCGACTCGTTTCTCTTCGATCGGACGCGAGAAGCTCGGCCATCCACAGTTCGATTGGAACTTATCGTGAGACGTGAAGAGCGGAGTCCCGTCAATGATGTCGACGTACAAGCCTTCCCGTTCTTCATCCCAATATTCATTTTGGAACGGTGGTTCTGTTCCATTTTCTTGCGTGACTTTATATTGCATCGGCGTCAAGCGTTCACGAAGTGCTTGCTGTTGTTTGCGATCGCTCCATGCCTCTTTGATGAACTTCGCGCGTCCCGAACCGACCCGATACATCTCATAACGGAACGGGTTCTTTTTATAATAGTCTTGGTGATAGTCTTCCGCTTCCCAAAATGTTTTTGCCGGACGAATCTCGACTTCGATTGGTCGGTCAAATCGTCCAGAGTCTTCCACTTCCTGTTTCGAACGCTCCGCTGCAGCTCGTTGTTCTTCAGTATGATAGAAGATGGCCGGACGGTAAGATTCACCACGGTCGTTGAACTGACCTCCACCATCTGTCGGATCAATTTGACGCCAATAGATGCGGAGTAATTCCTCATATGAGATAACCTCAGGGTCAAACGTGATCTCGATTGCCTCTAAATGTCCAGTCGTCTCTGAACAGACTTGTTGATATGTCGGGTTGTCGACATGTCCTCCTGTGTATCCCGAAATGACACGTTCGACTCCCTCATATTTATGAAACGGTTTGACCATGCACCAGAAACAGCCTCCCGCAAATGTAGCTTTTGCCATAATAAATCCCTCCTTACTTTGTAGTGTACCCAAAAATGTCGCAAGACAACAAAAAACGAGAACCACAAAATGTGTTCTCGTTTCAGTCTTCTTCGACTTGATTCACGTGACGCATCACTAAAAATAAGATGACTCCAACAATCGCAGCCCCTAAAAGCGTCAACACCATGTTATCTCGAGCCGATAAAGTATAAAAGATCGCTAATCCAATCAAGATGAGCGCAATCGGAATAAACGCTCGTTTAAAATGATCCCAGTAACGCACGGACAGTCCTCCTTTTCTCTTATCATACCAAACTTTCGATTTCTCATAGCGAAAGTTCTAAATGATGGGACGAATCACAGCATAGACAAAAGGAATCAACGATGATTTCTTGAATACTCACTTTAGGGATTTTTTCGCCCGCAGGATATGCCTGTCTGTTTCAAAGAAGATGCATTATGAAGATGCATTATAATGTAACTAAATATTTCCATACGGGGTAAGGGGGAGCTTCGATGCTCGCAATCATAAATGCATTTTTCATCAACCTGTGTATCTTGTTCACGCTCTTCACCATTTCCTTTTTACCGTTTCGCAATCGACCTCGTTTAACACCACAATCTCCATTGAAAGCAAGAGTGTTGCTCGGTGTGCAGACAGGACTGATTGCCATGTTGCTGTTAGCCAACGCCTTACATCTAGAAGGCGTGCTGATTGACTTACGCGCGATTCCAATCTTGCTTGCGGTCTTATTCGGCGGCTGGGTGAGTGGTACGGTTGCCGGTGTCATTTTTCTAATTGTTCGCGCTCTCGTCGTTTGGTATACAGGCGGTGCCATGATTGGGCTTTACTTAGCGTTTGCGACTATGTTCGTTCTCGTGGGATCAATCAGTATCCTCCGAACGCGCCTAGACAATACACGTGCTACCTTACTTGTATTCACTACAATCAGTGTCGCCATCTTCGGGGCGGCCATTTATGCTGCACTCCCTCTCAGTCTCTTCTATCCCGTTTTGATCATCTATACATTGATGTCTTACGGTGGAGCCTGCGCCGCCTATCGACTGCTTCTTGAATTGCGCCGTCACTTCGAGAACGTTCAACATCAACAACAACTCGCTCGTACCGATGCGCTCACCGGGATTGCCAACCGGCGTCTCTTGAACGAAGCGATGGCCAATTTGACGGTTGAGGCTGAGGAATATGCGTTAATCTTGGTCGATATCGATCATTTCAAGCGCGTGAACGATACGTACGGTCACGATGTCGGGGATGACGTCTTACGCGAGCTCGGTATGCTCCTTGTTAACGAGAGCGAAGAACGCCATTTGGTCGGGCGTTTCGGTGGCGAAGAATTTTTAATCGTCATGCCACATGCGACACGTAACGAAGTATCACGGCTTGCCGAATCTATTCGAGAAAAGGTTTCCACTTTTCCGTTTGAAACGAGTGCCGGTACGTTACACATTACCGTTTCGCTTGGAGCCTGTCATTCCAACGATATTGAAATCGATAGCGTATTAAAACACGCAGATGAAGCGTTATATCACGCAAAAGAGTCTGGACGAAATCGTTTCATCCTAGCTTCTTAATGTGTCAACATCTTCACACTTGGCGGTGTTTTCTCGCTTTACTTTCTCGAATCGAATCGGTAAACTAGGCTAGACTTTGGTTCGTATTGGTACATCATGATTTATTCAGAAAAGGGGAAACATCGTTCATGTCAGTTTTGTTATCGTTATTTGGAATTATGTTTATCGGCTCATTCGCGCTTGATTATAAACGGGGTAAAACGCTTCAGCAATCAGCACTCGGGGGCGTTCGCTCGATTCAGCAGAACCTTTGGATTTTCTTCCGTACATCGCTATCCATGATGATCGTCATCGGTCCACTCCTGTTGATTTCCGGGTTCTTTTTCTCGGAACTCGTGTCGTTTAACACCGTCCCATCTTTCATCATCGCCGTTCTGAGCATCGGCTTCGCTGAACGCATTGTCGGGATGACCGTTGCACCACTTGTTCGTACGTTTTGGCATCAACGTGGCCGACTGATGCCACTTTATTTAGACGCGGCACTTTATGTATTTCTTTTATCTATACTCGTGTTAGAGTTTTTGATGAACATCCCAGGTATTCATCTTCAGTCACCGTTCATCGCGGTATTTTATGCGTTCGCCCTCTTCTTCACGAGATATTTGTTCAGTTTGATCCGATTCACGGTTCAAAAAGGCGTGGCCTCGAATTAATTCAAGACCCAATCCGTACGTGTTCGCACGTATGGATTTTTTTCATGATTCTCATTGACAATGATAATCGTTATCAATTATACTCTAGTTGTAGCTTCCCAAAAGCTTGGCGTGTACGTTCCCCAAACACATCACGTCACGTGGATTCCCCTCCACGACACTCTTTTGAAAGTGTTGCGACAACCCCCATTTGTTGCACCCATATTTGCCAAAAACAAGACGAGCAGCCCACCGACGGGGCCGCTCGTCTTTTTTATGATGCGAACACTTCTTGTTCGATTTGTTTCAATTCATAGAACATGCCACGTTTCACCATCAGTTCCTCATATGACCCGACTTCGACGATTTTTCCGGATTCCATGACAATGATTTGATCAAACGCTTCTAGACCGGTCAAACGATGACTGACGAGAATCAACGTCCCTGTCCCAGCTTGTGTCAACAGTTCAGAGAACACATGTGCCTCCGTACCGGCATCGAGTGCCGATGTCGGTTCATCGAGCAACCAAAGTAGCCCATTTTTGAGAAGTGCCCGTGCGATGGCTAACCGTTGCCGTTCCCCACCTGACAAGTTTGCCCCTTTCTCAAGGACTGGTTCGTCTAGCGTGAATGATAAACGAACGCGCTCAAGTACTACGTTCATCTCTTCGTCTGTGAAATCACCCGCTAACGCCAGATTTTCTCGAACGGTTCCGTAAAAGAAATGATTGTCTTGCAAGACAACGCTCGCATGTTGCCAAATGGCTGTTTGTTTGACATCGTTCACGTTGTACTCATCCAACCGAATCGTGCCATCTTCCGTCCGAACGAAAGCCAATAGCAGTTGAAGTAACGTCGACTTCCCTGACCCGCTTGGTCCGACGATGACCGTCTTCGAACCACTCGGGATGTGTAACGTCACCTCATCAATCACATCTCGATACGTGTCTGGATAGCGATACCGCACGTCTTCAAACGAAATCGATGGTGATGTCATGAACGTCACGTCCTGACGTGTCGCCTCACGCGCTGCAATCATTTCACTCGGCTCCGTCACTTCAAACAGACGATCTGCCGCTTGTTTGCTGTCCGCAAAATGACCAGGGAAGACAGCCATCGGCGTCGTATTCTCAAACGCCGTGAGCGACATCATAATGAGCATTGCCAAGAACAATCCGTTCAAGTCTCCATTTACCACCTGATACGCACCGATGGCCAACACGCCCCATGAGACGAGTAAGGAAGCCGCGACGACAAGCGCCGAATTGAAAAACTGATTCGTCGTATCTTTCCGCTCCGCCTCCATATACCGTTCACCACGCGTAAAGACTTCTTGTTTCGTGCGCTCGAGTTGATGATGAAGTTTCAAATCTCGGTACCCGAATAGCATCTCTGTCAAGTGAATCGATACATCTCCACGTAACGCGCGAATCGTCTCGTCATGACGGGCACGAATTCGTGCAAATCCGAGTGGAATCAAGAAGCCCGTGATCAGTACACCAAACAAGATCCAGAGACTGACCGCAAACGAGAAGAACGTGACGAAGTAAATCGTGCTCAAAAAGACGAGGACGAGAATGATGGGCGGATAAAACACGCGCAGGAAATAGTTTTGAAGACTCTCCACATCCCCGACGACGCGTGCGAGCAAGTCCCCGCTCCGATATTTCGCAAAGATGGACGGAACGAGTGGCTCTAACTGACGATAAAACCGGACACGCAACTCACTCAAAATTGTAAACGTCGCCCGGTGTGAGGCGAGACGTTCACGATAACGACTTCCCGCCCGAATCACACCGAACAGCTTAATCAAGACGACAGGTACCATGAGCGCATATAGTGGCGGGACGAGCCCTGCCCGTGATACGAGATAGCCACTTGCCGCAAAGAGGGCGACCGCCGCAATCCCTGCTGCATATCCAAAGAAGATGGAGAGAAAGATATCTTTTTTCTCGCGCATCATCCATTTTGTGATGGTCCAAAGCGAGTTCATCGGCTCACCCCTTTCTGAAGTGCAAACAGTTCTGCATACTCCGGCACAGCGAGTAACGCTTCGTGCGTCCCCTCTGCAATTCGCTTCCCGTCATCCATAAACCAAATCGTGTCCGCCTCTTTGATTGTATGCAAACGATGCGCCACTGTGATCAACGTTGCGTCTTTCGATAGTGCTTCAATCGAACGTCTGACAATCCGCTCTGTTTTCAAATCAAGACCGGTCGTCGGTTCATCAAACAATAGAATACCGGGGCGCTTAAAGAAAGCACGTGCGAGTGCAAGACGTTGCCGCTCCCCACCAGATAGTCCGAATCCTCCCTCTCCGAGCTCTGTCCAAATCCCGTTCGGTAACTGATTGATCACATCGGATAGACCAGCTGCCTCGGCTGCTTCAAGTAACGCACGCTCATCAGCCACTTCTCCTAACGCGATGTTCTCGGCGAGCGTCCCTGCGAACAGATACGGATTTTGAGAGATATACGCAACATTTCCATACCATTCAGACTCATCATACGTATGAAGGGGTTCACCATCTACGAGGACACGACCTGACTTCACCTGTAAGAGTCCTGAAATCACATTGAGTACGGTCGTCTTCCCGGAACCGCTCGCGCCGACTAACGCAAGGTGGGTGCCGGACGAAATGCGACCACTCAATGGCTGAAGGGAAAAGCGTCCACCTGCGTACTCAAACGATACCTCTTCTAGTTCAAGGTCCGGTGTCCGTGAACGAAGCGACTTCGTCCCCCACTGGATGCGATCATCCGGGGCGTCTAACACGTCAAAAATGCGGTCCGCTGCGCCCATACTGCCACGTCCCGTATGAAAGGCGCTACCTAGATCTTTGATAGCCAAGTAATACTCTGGCGCCAACACGAGAATCAAGAAGCCCGAGAAGAACGTCAGGTTCTCCCAAACGACCATCTGTAGCGCGACTTCTAGCGCCACGACGCCGGTACTGAGCATCGAGATGAATTCAAGCATGAGTCCAGATAAGAATGCCGTCTTTAAGACGACCATCGTCGCATCCCGAAAGTCGAGACTGCTCTTCTCAATCGCTTTTGCTTCCAGTTCGGTTCGATTGTAGAGTTTGAGTGTCGTCAAACCTTGTAAGACATCGAGAAACTTCCCGGAAAATTGATTCATCTTCTCCATCTGTTCTTCCGATTTTTTCTGTGTCGCAATCCCAATGATGATAAAGAACAACGGAATAAACGGCGCCGTCACCATCATGATGACACCTGAAATCCAATGTTGGCTGAAGACTACAACCAAAATCAGAAGCGGAATGATCGAGGTTTGGATTACTTGTGGCCAGTATTGACTGAAGTAGGCATCTACCTCGTCAACAGCATCCATGAACACACTCACTTTCTTCCCAGACTGTCCCGTCAAGGACGACTCGACCGGACTCGTGGCATAGCGATCTAGCAATTGCAGGCGTAACGTCTGCTTCGCCTTTTCCGATAAACTCGCTCCGATTCGTCCGGAGACATAGCCGAAAAGAGCTCGCGCCAACAGGGCCACGATGAGCCAAAGTAACGCCGGGACGACAGCTTCAAATGATTCATCTTTTAAAAAGATACGGTCGACAATGTCGACGATTAAATACGCTTGCGCCAAAATCGATAGGCCAATCATGATCGCAGACAACACGAGTCCGATGATGTGACCACGCTCGGCGAACGCAAGGGTTTGCAGTCGTTTCACTGCATTCATCCTTTCTCTATTCACAATCCGATTGCTTTGTGAGATTCATCACTAATTATACAATATGCTACGTTTTGAAGCGAACGCTCCGCTCGTTCGAACATGCAAAAGACGCCCTCTCCTGAGTGGCGTCAATCAAAGTCCTGCTCAAAATATTCAGGATGACCGATGACAAGCTGGTGCGCATCCATTCGAAGCACCTCTTCTTTTCGAAGCTTTGTTAAAATCGTAGAAACCGTCTCTCTGGACGTTCCGGATAGACGAGATAATTCCATCGCTGTGAACGGACAACGGACACGTATCCCTTGTTCATCCGGTTCACCTAAGTCTTCGATTAGGAAGTGGATCGTATTGAGTACGCGTTCTTTTGCGCTCGGGGTGATGATTTCTTGGACACGTCGCTCATGCAAATCCAAAATGCGATTCATCTGTCCGATGATATAGAGCAGCATATTCGACTGCGTGGATACAAATCGCTCGAATCGGTCTGTCGGAATGTAAATGACCTCAATATCCGTCACCGCTTCAGCCGTGTGACGATAGTCTTCCTCCGTGAATAATCCATTGTATGGGAAGAATT
The DNA here is from genome assembly GCF_018617455.1 of Exiguobacterium sp. s22. Lineage (GTDB taxonomy): Bacteria > Bacillota > Bacilli > Exiguobacteriales > Exiguobacteriaceae > Exiguobacterium. The sequence goes on along the minus strand of NZ_JACSKD010000008.1, from coordinate 101,735 downwards.
GTTTCGGCTTCACATAGTCCGCATACTGATGCGTCGCATGCTCGTTCATCCGTTCGAGTCTGACGTATCCACTCATTAAGAAATACACGCGCTCTCGCGGGTCCCCTTCCATGAACAACAGTTGTCCTTTTCGATACGTTCGACAGTAGACATGCGGAACGAGTTGTTCGAGCGCCCGACTCGAACAGTTCGAAAATAGTGTCAACTGTCGTAAATCATCCACTGTCCACATATGTCGCATCATACATCCCCTCATTTCTAATCGAATCCTCTATCTCAAGTATATAGGGATTTTTCGTGAGAACGCTTTCAAAAACCGACAGTTTTCTGACATGACAAAAGGGGGTCTCCCCCCTTTTTCAGTCCAACATCAGTTCTAATAGCGCATCTTGCAAATCTCGATCGAGTTCTAACGCATGGAGGTCAAACAACCAGGCTTCGAGACGCGTCTTCGTCGTCGCCATCTGATACAAACGATCTTTCAGATTGTAGGCGATTTCCGCGCGGTCTAAGAACCGATAGAGACGGTCAAGTCGATGGGCGTTCTGTGTCACATCGACAGGGAGTGTCACTGTCTGCTCTTGTTTCCATTCACCGAGTGGGATGTGTAGCGTCTGCGTCTCCGCATCATAATCCCCTTCTCCGACGACCCCACGAACTAGAATCGTCAACGTCCGATTTGCCGGGACGAGTGTCAGATCACCTGATGTCTCAATGTGAAGCGTCCGCGCTTCCCAGTCGAGCGTGAACGTCGTTTCAAGCGAGGCGCCCGTCTCATAGTCTCGGCTTTCCCCGTCGTCTTCATACATCGTGAACGTGTTCGAGGCACCTGGAAAGACGAGTACTTCTAGCTCGCTCGGGTTTCCCGTCTCGTTCGCATGCGGTTGATGCGGCATGAGGGGAACGATGGCACCCGCTTTGGCGAAGACCGGTTGTCCATCGAGTCCACGGAACACACGAATCGACTTGTCGCCTTCATAACGATGTCCCGTGAAGAAATCGAACCATTCTCCCTTTGGTAGCCAGACATTCGTTCCGGCAACATGGAGCTTTCGGTCCATCGGCGTGACGATTGGGGACACAATGAGTTCACTACCAAAATAAAACTGATTCGGTACTTGATAAGCCGCTTCGTCATCGGGATGCTCGATATACATCGGTAGCACGAGTGGTAACGCATCGGCATGGTTACGATAGTTCATCGTATATAAATAAGGGATGAGTTCGTGACGCAGACGTAAGAATCGCTTCATCGACTGTTCGGCTTCGGTCCCGAAACGCCAAGGCTCTTTCCCGTTGAAGGTGCTGAACGTCGAATGGAGGCGCATGATTGGACTAAACACCCCGTATGCGACCCAACGCGCAGCGAGCTCATCGTCTTTTTTCCCAAGCTGATGGCCTCCGATGTCATGACTCCACCACCCGTAACCGATATTTGTCGCTGTCGCTGTAAAGTACGGCTGAAAGGCAAGTGATGCCCACGAGATGATCGTGTCTCCTGAGAATCCGACCGGGTAACGGTGGCTCCCTGGTCCTGCGTAACGAGAGAAAATGAGCGGACGCTTGCCGTCACGGGCGATATCGATGGCGTGATAATGATTTAACATCCACAACGGATCGAGTCCTTCCATCTTCGAGGTCGATCCCTGTTGCCAATCGATCCACCAAAAATCAACGCCATCCGCCTCATGTGGATGATGCATTTGTTCAAAGTACGCTTGAATGAATCGTTTGTCTGAAAAATCGAACGGGATTCGATCTCCCGATTCCGGATCAATTCCCATCGCCTCGGCCATCGCCGCATATTGGTCTTCAAACGCACGGACCCCGTCCGCCGGATGCAGGTTCAACGTCACCATCATTCCATCATCCTTTAACCAGTTGAGGAACCGCTTCGGTTCAGGAAACAAGTTTTTATTCCAAGAATAGCCCGTCCAGCCGCTCCCGTACTCTTCCGGGATGTCCGTCACGTGCCAATCCATATCGATGACACTGACCGAGAACGGAACATCTTCCGACTTGAACCGGCGCATCAACGCCTTATACTCTTTCTCGTCATATCGCCAATAGCGGCTCCACCAGTTTCCGAGCGCTTTACGCGGTAGCATCGGTGTCGGACCTGTCAACGTATAAAAATCGCGAAGTGCCCGTTTATAGTCATGACCATATCCAAAGTAATAAATATCATGAATTCCTTTTCGTCTCGGTTCGACGAAGCGATCATCCGTCATCAAAAACGAGGATGAATCATCTATGATCGCATATCCTTGTTTAGAGAGGATTCCTTCTTCTAATTCGGTCGCACCATCCACATGGTCGAGCGTCCGCGCTGTCCCTTTCAGCGTCCGTTCAGGACCGTTAAATTGATAGCGACTATAATACGTACTAAAGTTCCCTTTCACGTCCACGTAGAGCGTGTTCGGCGCGAACGGACCTTTCGTATAATACAAATGGACATGTTCGGTGATGATTTGGAGTTCTGTCTCATCTTCAATCACTCGAAAATCAGGCACATCAAACTCCCGATTCCATGCCACTTGTGTGGCGCGGTCTTCAAAGGCACCGTCCTCCGCATACTCCATTCGAATCAACTGACTCGTCAATACGGTGAAGCGATAGCAGCTTCCTTGAACGATTGCCTCTTCTCTTGCTTTTGGTCTCATCCACGACTGGTACACATGATTTTCTTCGAATAGGCGCATATATTCGAGCGTTTCCGCTCTCCGTCACTTCCTTCCTGAAATAAGTGCAAACGTTTACACTAAATAGGATAGCAATCTCATTTTTGGCATACAACCTTCCTTCCCCTTGAACCCAGGCAGAAAACAAAAAAGTCGCAAACGCTTCACGTCTGCGACACATTTTTATTGTTGAAGCGATGGCGCCAAACGGACTCGTGTTCCTGCATCTCCGTCAATGGCTGCTAGTGCCTGATCGAGTGACGTGATGATGGCGACACGGTTCGTACCGGATTCGGCGAACTGAAGCGCCGCTCTTACTTTCGGTAACATACTTCCGGGTGCGAACTGCCCTTCAGCGATATACGTCTCCATCTGTTCTTTCGACGTTTCTTGAAGCGCCATCTCGTCCGGTTTCCCGAAATTGACATACACATGTTCGACAGCCGTCAAAATGAGTAATACGTCTGCATGGACGAGGTCCGCCAGTTTTGCGGCCGCGAAATCTTTATCGATCACCGCTTCGATGCCAACATATCCGTCCGCTGTCTCCATGACCGGAATGCCACCCCCACCCGAAGCGACAACGATGTGCCCCGCTTCAACGAGTGTACGAATGACGGCATGTTCAGCGATTTTTATAGGGATTGGACTCGGCACGACCCGACGATATCCCCTTCCTGCGTCTTCTTTAAAAACATAGCCCGTCGTCCGTTCGAGATGAAGCGCTTCGTCTTCCGTGTAAAACGGACCAATCGGTTTGGTCGGATGATGAAACGCACTATCGTTCGGATCGACAATACTCCGGGTGACGAGCGAGGCCACATGCTGTTCAAGACCACGTGCACGAAGCGCTTTGGTCAGTGCATTTTCGAACCAGTATCCAATCATCCCTTGCGTCATCGCACCACAGACATCAAGCGGCATCGCCGGTGTGGCCGGACTGTCTGATGCGGCTTGTTGCAACATCAGGTTTCCCACTTGCGGACCGTTCCCATGTGTGATGATGACCTCGACTCCTTCCGCAATGAGTGCAGCGAGAGCTTCCGCCGTCGCCTCGACGGCCTGTATTTGTGCTTCAGCTGTCGCATCTTTCCCTTGTTGAATCGCATTCCCGCCTAAAGCGATGACCACACGTTTTTTCTCCATATCCATACCCCCGATCAGATGACTGAGATATTACCCGATAGTATGCGTACGACTGCGAAGATGGCGAGTGCGGTCAATACACCGGCGACCATCCATTCCGTTTTAGTGAGTGACTTGATGCCATTTTCACGTTGTGCCTTCATGTAGAGAAGTGTCCCTGGTGCATATAAAAGCGTGGTGAGAAGTAAATAATCGATTCCAGCGGCGTAAATGAGCCATAATCCATAAGCGGACGCGACTAATCCAATCGTCAAATCGCGTGTTTTTCGTTCACCGGCACTATATCCGATTCCGTTCTTCGCTACTTTCACTTGGTAAAAGGCCGAGAACACGTATGGGATCAAAATCGCACTCGATGCGAGAGAAAAGGCGAAGTTATATGCGGCATCTGAAATCAAGAATGTGAAGAGAAAGAGCTGAATCAACCCGTTCGTCAACCAAAGGGCGTTGACGGGAGCCTGATTTTGATTCTCTTTTGTGAACCATTTTGGGAAGACTCCATCTTTTGCGGCGACGAATGGAATCTCAGCCGCTAAAAGTGTCCAACCGAGCCACGCACCAAGGACAGAGATGACGAGTCCTCCGTTGATGAGCATCGCACCCCACGGACCGACGGCCGATTCGAGCAAATATGCCATCGCGGGTTGTGAGGCGTTCGCCACATTTTCCGGTGTCATGAGACCGAGCGACATGATGGAAATGAGCAAATAAATGACGAGTGTACCGAGCAACCCAATCACGGTCGCCTTTCCGACGTCTGAACGTTTCCGAGCACGACCAGAAAGCACGACAGCTCCTTCTACGCCGATAAATACCCAAAGTGTCACGAGCATCGTCGAGACGACCTGGTCACGCACACTTCCCCACGAGAAGCCGCCTTGTCCCCAAAAATCGAAAGTGAAGTTTTCGAGATTAAAGAAGAACAAGGTAATTGTAATGAATGCAAAAATCGGTACGAGCTTGGCAATCGTCGTGACGATGTTGATCATCGATGCCTCATGCACCCCACGTAAGATGAGGGTATGCACGAGCCACAGCATAATCGATGCGCCAATAATCGATGCGATGTTCTGTCCCCCTTCAAAAATCGGGAAGAAATAACCGACCGAACTGAATAGCAATGTGGCATACGCCACGTTTCCGAGCCAGGCAGACAACCAATATCCCCAGGCCGAGTTAAATCCGACGAACGACCCAAAACCTGCCCGTGCATAGCTATACACACCACCGTCCAGGTCAGGACGGCGCATCGTCAAATTTTGAAAGCTGAGACCGAGCGCGATAATCCCAATCCCAGTAATCACCCACCCGATGAGAATGGCACCTGCGTTCGCACCTTGCGCCAAATCGGCAGCCAAGTTAAAGGCGCCACCGCCAATCATCGATCCGACGACAAGTGCCGTCAACGCTCCGAGACCTAACCGCTTGTCTTGCTTGTCAGGATGTACTCCAGCCGAACCACCTGAGTCATGCTCCAACTTCGTAGACATTCTACTCATCCCTTTCGCTTATTTTGAACCGGGAGGGGGAATTCCCCTCCTCGTCAACGATCAAGCCATTCGCGTGTCTCCGTGAGCGTTGCTGCCATTACCGCCTTGATGGTGTGCATCCGGTTTTCCGCCTCATCAAATACGAACGAGTGACGACTGCGGAACACTTCATCGGTCACTTCCATTTCCGTTAACCCATATTGTTCGTGAATCGCTCGACCGACTTCCGTTTCTAAGTCGTGGAAGGCTGGGAGGCAATGCATGAACATAATGTCCTGGTTGCCGCTCTTTTGAAGCATATCCATGTTCACTTGATATGGTCGCAACAGTTCGATTCGTTCTGCGAAAGCCGACTCTTCGCCCATCGACACCCAAACATCTGTGTAGACGACGTCCGCCTGATCCATCGCTTCTTCAATGCTCTCCGTCAAGGTGATCACAGCACCTGTTTCAGCAGCGACCGACTTCGCGTAGTCCACGATTTCATCAGATGGCCAAAGTGATTTCGGCGCACAGATTCGCATATCCATCCCTACTTTTGCACCACCGATCAACAGCGTATTGCCCATGTTGTTCCGTCCATCACCCACGTACACGAATTTAATTCCGGCTAACTCTCCTTTTTGCTCTTTCACTGTCAAAAAGTCAGCCAAGATTTGGGTTGGGTGATACAAGTCGGTCAAGCCGTTCCAAACCGGTACGCCTGCGTCTTTCGCAAGACCTTCGACCGTCTCGTGGGCGAAGCCACGGAACTGAATGCCGTCAAACATGCGTCCGAGGACGATTGCGGTATCGCGCACCGATTCTTTCTTCCCGAACTGGATGTCATTCTTGCCTAAATATTCGGGATGCATCCCTAAATCGATGGCAGCGACCGTGAACGCACAACGCGTCCGTGTCGATGGTTTTTCAAAGAGCAAGGCAATGTTTTTGCCTTCACAAATACGATGTGGGACACCTTGTTTTTTCTGACGTTTGAATGCAGCAGACAAATCGATCAAGTAGTTGATTTCTTCACCAGAAAACTCGTTTAGCGATAAAAAATGACGACCTTTCAAATCAAAGTTGAACGTTGTAGACATACTGCTTCCTCCTTATCACATTTAGATGTCTTGACGGATAATCGGACAGCTCATGCAACGTGGACCCCCACGTCCGCGTGATAGTTCACTCGACATGATTTCAATCACTTCGACGCCTTCTTTGCGAAGCAACTCATTCGAGACGTAGTTTCGGTCATACGTGACCACGACACCTGGGGCAATGGCGAGCGTGTTTGATCCATCATTCCATTGTTCGCGGGCCGCTGCGATTGGATCGCCACCACCACAAGGAATCAACGTGGCTTCCTGTAACCCAAGGACATCTTTTAATACTTTCAACAAATCGGTATGTTGAGTAATTTGGAGTTCGCCTTCCGCGTTTAACGTGAGCTCGAAAATGTTCATTTTTCCTTCCGGTCCTTGAATGAATGGATGGATGGTGAATTTATCATAATCGACCATCGTGAAGACGGTATCGAGGTGCATGAAGGCGCGTGATTTCGGAATTTCGATGGCGATGACTTTTTTAAAGCTGTCTCCATGTTTGAGTAGGTTGAGGGCGACACGCTCGATGCCTTGTGCGGTCGTTCGTTCTGAGATGCCGATGGCGACGACTTCTTTTGACAAGACGAGTTCGTCTCCCCCTTCCATCGCAAATCGATAGTCGCGGTCCGACCAAATGGGAACATCATGTTTCGCAAAGCGTGGGTGATAGCGCATAATATATTGCGTGAAGAGTGATTCACGGCGACGTGCCGGTTCTTTCATTCGGTTGATGGAGAGTCCGTGACCGATTGCAGCGGCTGGGTCTCGTGTAAAGTAGAGGTTTGGCATTGGATCTAAAAAGAAGGGGTACGTATCTTCAATCATTTCATGTAAATGGCGACGTTTCTCCGGCTTGATTTCCGATTTTCGGATACCGGCCATCACCGTCTCAATCAACATTTCGTTATCAAAATCGAGTAAATACTCTTTTAATGTTTCGTAAGAGCCGTTGATATTTGATTTAGACTCCGATAAGATATCCGCGACAAACTTTTCGCGCACACCGGGGAGTGATAACGTTTCGGCCATTAGTTTTTCGAGGTAAAGGACTTCCACACCACGATTTTGAAGCGCACTCGCAAAATAATCGTGTTCTTTTTGAATGACCGGCAAATGGGGAATATCATCGAACAAGAGGCGCTCTAAATATTCCGGGGTAAGATTCTCTAATTCCCTGCCCGGTCGTTTCAGTAATACTGTTTTTAATTCTCCAATTTCTGAATACACATGAATCGGATGTTTCAGCGTCGTATCTTGTGAAATCGGTTGATTCGTCATTGAGATCATCTCGCTTCCTCCTTGTGATTCGGGTGTGTGACTACCCTTACCTTATCACTTTACCAAATTTGCGAATGTCTAATCCGGCACTTCACCTGTTGTCGATTCCACATAGCTATGTATAAACGTTCACCTTTGTGAATGAACAAACAAGGCTCTAAAAATCGGTGCCATGACAAGGGGAAATGAGATGTATGGATGATGTATAACATCTCCGTAAAAAAAGCGGAAAACTTTTTTTATTCACCGTAAAATAAATTGAAAACGCGAGAGATCAGGATGTGAGGATATGAAAATTGAAGAAACGGAATACAAGGAACACGAAGCAGCACTTCGTACATTGATTCAAAAAGGAGACCCGATTGATTTTCAAGATCTATTCCTCTCCCTTCACCCGGGTGAGCAGGCGGATCATTTTATCGAACTGAATCAACATGAGCGGGCATTCGTGTATCGAACCATCTCCCCTGAGGTATTCACCGATCTATTTGAAAAGCTGACGTTAGAGGAACAATGTACATTTATCCAAGAAACACCTCAGCCGTATGCCGTCCGCATCTTAAATGAAATGTATTCGGATAACGCGGCCGACCTGATGCGGGAATTACCCGACGCGTTCATGGACACGCTATTTGAGCAGATGGATGATATCGAGGAACAGGAAGTCAAAGATTTGATGCAGTATCCAGAAGAAACGGCCGGATCGCTCATGACGACTGAGTTCGTCGTCCTTCAAGCTGATAAAACGGTCGGGTTGACCCTTGAAGAGTTGCGTGAACTCGGACCTGATGCCGAGACGATTTATTACTTATACGTTGTCGATCACACCCATCAACTAGTTGGGGTCGTTTCGTTACGAGACTTGATTGTCGCGCCGCTCGAGGCGAAAATCGAGGACATCATGGGATTCCGTGTCATCTCGGCAAACGTCATGACCGACCAAGAAGACTTGGCTCGGATTGTCCAAAAGTATGATTTATTGGCCCTTCCTGTCATCAATGATCAGCAAAAGCTACTCGGCATCATCACGGTCGATGATGTATTGGACGTCATCGAGCGCGAAACGACAGAAGACTTTGAAGAACTCTCCGCAACGAAGGGGTCATCCGATATCAACATGAGTCCGCTCGAGGCGGCGAAAAAACGTGCCCCTTGGATTGTCAGCCTCATGTTTCTCGGCATGATTACGGCCTCGACGATTGGTGGTTTCGAAGATACGCTTGAAACGATTGTGCTTCTCGCCGTCTTCATGCCACTTGTCATGGGCTCTGCCGGGAACGCAGCCACGCAATCACTCGTTGTCGCCGTCCGCTCGATTGCACTCGGGACCATCAATCGAAAGAACGTCATGAAGATGATTCGACGCGAACTCGGGACGGGTATTATTTTAGGAATCGCTTGTATGATTGTCATCTTCGGCGTGATCACGCTGCTGTATGACAATATGCTGATCGGTTTCATTGTCGGAGTTTCCATCTTTGCCGCACTCAGTGTCGCCACAATGATTGGCACGATTGTACCACTTCTCATCAATCGCCTGAAGTTAGACCCGGCTGTCGCCTCGGGACCGTTCATCACGACATTGATGGACAATCTAGGGCTCATCATCTACTTCACGGTTGCGACGTCCATGCTCCAGTTTTTATGACATTCGAAAGAAAATTCGATAATAAAAAGCGGTACTGATTTTGTCAGCGCCGCTTTTACTCGTTATGTTGTTGAGATTCCTCTAACAAACGCTTTTCATTTTCATTGAAAGCCTCGATTTCCTCATCCGTCATCACGTCGTTATGTTCTGCCATATAAGGATGGTCTTTCAATAATGTCTCTAGTTTACTCAAGTCCGCACTGAGCCCGCTTTTTTGATAAAGATTGGATTCTCCTACCGAAGTTAGAGTCCCCGTCCGATTCACTTTGAAATGTCCTTGTTGTAGACCGACAATCCGATACGCATTCTCCATCACGGGTCCTTCATATCTTTGTAAATACAGCAAAACGGTCTCGCCTCGTTTGACGAGCGGGTCTTCTTCCATATTATTTTGTAAGAGGGTGATCGTATCGGCTGACTTCAGTTGACCATTCACGTCTCGATAGACACGCTCCACTTGAATGTATGATTCAAAGAAAGTGACCGAATGATATTCATAAGATCTCGGGTGACTGCTGACTTTGCCGACGATGACGACCGGCGAGCGTGTAGCTAAATCGTCTATATGTCGGAAGCTTTCGGTCACAGCCAAATCACTCGTATTTTCTTCTTTCAGCATTTCACTAAACATGATATAACCTGCTACCACCACAATAGATAACATTCCAATCATCCACTTCTTCACGAGGTCCCTCCCATCGATTCATTCAGCCTCATCGATTTTTTCAAGTACGACCATGATGCAACCGCCCCCAAGTTCATGGTTTCTGCATGATTCGCCCAAAACAATAGGACTACCTTCTTACACTTTAGGGTATTTCCTACAAATACATATAAAACATAAGTAAGGAATGAGGGGATTTCATGACATTTCAACAAGTACTGTACATACTCGTGACCGGTGCTTTGTTCATGGCGCTCGTCGCCTACGTCTCATATCGCATGACGCGAGGAAAAGTCGAAAGTGCCGATGATTATTTCTTAGCAGGTCGCGGTCTAACAGGCGTCTTCATCGCAGGTTCGCTCCTCTTGACCAACTTGTCAGCGGAACAATTGATTGGTTTAAATGGCCAATCGTTCGCCGGCAACATGTCAGCCATGGCTTGGGAAGTGACGGCCGGGATCGCTGCCATCATCATGGCACTCTTTTTACTACCGCGTTTTCTTGGCATCGGAATTTCGACCATTCCTGAATTTTTAAGTCAACGCTATGACGAAGACGTTCGTCGATTGACCGTCCTGTTGTTTCTACTAGGCTATATGTGCGTCACGATTCCGTCTATGCTGTACTCAGGTGGATTGGCCGTCCTACAACTGTTCGACGTGCCGGCCCTTCTCGGCATCAGCTTTGAGCAGTCCCTTTGGCTCGTCGTTTGGTTCATTGGCATCATCGGGGCGATTTATGCTATCTTCGGAGGCCTTCGTGCGGTCGCCGTATCGGACACGTTGAACGGAATCGGACTCATCATCATCGGTTTCCTCGTTCCGACGCTCGGTTTCCTCGCACTAGGGGACGGGAATCTGTTGGACGGGATGAAGACGATTGCGACGACGAATCCCGGAAAGTTGAACGCCATCGGCTCAGCCAACGACTCGGTCCCGTTCCTATCCATTTTTACCGGAATGATTTTTGCGAACTTATTCTACTGGGCACTGAATCAATACGTAATTCAACGGGCCCTCGGTGCAAAAAACTTAGCAGAAGGTCAAAAAGGCGTTCTCTTTACTGGCTATTTGAAGTTACTCGTTCCAATCTTTATGTTGTTACCTGGCGTCATCGCGTTCCATTTGTATGGGTCAAACGTCGAGAAGGCCGACCTCGCTTATCCGAGTCTAATTGCCGAGCTGTTACCGATGTGGCTCATGGGCTTCTTCCTCGCTGTCTTACTAGGTGCCGTATTCAGCTCGTTCAACTCGCTTTTGAATAGTATCGCGACGCTCTTTGTTCTCGACATCTACAAACCGAAGTTCAAACCGGATGCCTCTGACCAAGACTTGATCCGTGTCAGCAAATGGTTCGGGACGTTCGTGGCGCTCGTCTCGTTCTTTGTCGCCCCGAATCTCATGTATGCGCCAGATGGCTTGTGGGACTTGATTCGTCGATTCACCGGTTTCTTCAACATCCCGATTCTCGTCATCGTTTTAATCGGGATGCTCGTCAAACGTGTGCCACCGATCGCCGCGAAGACCGTCGTCTTTTTCCACGTCATCGCCTACTATTTCCTCGTGTGGGGAACGAAACAATGGTTCGGCGTCGAAATCGGCATCAACTTTATCCATATTTACGGAATCCTCTTCGTCATCGAAACGGGAATCATGCTCGTATTTGCGCGTGTACGACCGATGCTGCAAGCAAATCCGATCCAAATCAAACTCGGACGAGTCAAACCGTGGCGGCATGCCCTTTCGACATCGATTTTGCTCGTCGCTTCGATGATTTTCGTTTACCTTGTCTTCTCGCCAATTGGACTCGCTTATGCGAACGGCATCGTTTCCGGATGGTTTGTTCCACTGACAGCAGGACTTGTCGTCGTCACGTCCGTACTCATGTGGGCATCATACCGCTACGGCATTTCTCGTTATGAACGCTATCTAAACAATTTGGGTGAAGAGCCGTCCGATGTAGAAGAACAAAGTAGCTAAACCAATAGACCTCCTTGAACTTACACGTCAAGGAGGTCTATTTTTTGTTGTCGCTTCCGTTCATACATGGCATCGTCCGCACGTTGCCAAAGCGCCTCAATCGTTTCCGGACGAGACGCCCACGCCAACCCGATGGCGACAGAAATCGATTCTTGTTCACAAGCCGCTTCGATTTGACGAACCATTCGTTCACATGCGTCCTCAGGCATCATCTCTAGAAACAAGACGAATTCATCTCCCCCTAACCGATAGACGGAGGATTCGATGTCTTGAAGGATTGTCCCGACTCGTTTCAATAAACAGTCACCAGCTGAATGCCCTTCTTCGTCATTCACGACTTTTAAATCGTTCACATCGAGCACGATGATTCCGACGTTACACGCATTTTCGGCTTGAGCAATCGTTTCTTCAAACGCCCGACGATTGAAGACACCGGTCAAACTATCGTTGCGACTTTCGTACATGAGACGTTCACGCTCGGTCATGGCTGCTTCGATGTTCCGAATCACACCTTGAACCGCTACGATTTCACCATTCTCATAGATCGGCGTGGTGTATTCCTCGAACCATACATAAGCGCCGTCATTCGTGCGCCATCGCTGAAGAATCGCTTCTTCATAGTTGACGCGTCCCGCCACTTTATCGAGCAAGAGACGCCGATCATCCGGGTGGATTCTCCGAAAGCACTCTTGTGCATCTGAATAACTTCGCATCACCGTTCCTTCTCCAAGATATAAATCTAAAGAAGGACTGATGTATCGGAAACGCCAGGTCGGTTTCGTTTCAAAAATGTAAATGACATCTTTCGTTTGATTCCCGAAATGCATAAACGAAAGAGACTGTGCATGTGGCTGTGGACGTTTGTATAGCCACAAAGCAATCAAAAATCCAACGAGTATCCCCCAGAAGAATAACGTCATTGAATCCACTTCCTCTCTATTCGCCCATATCGTACCACGTTCGAGGTCAGACACCTGTCTCAATTCCTGTTATTTGGTAAATGTTTTTTTGAAAATTGAGTAAATTTCAGAGAGGTTGTGACGTACATGATATAGTCGACTTAATGAATCACTCAATAGATGGAGGTTTCTCATGTCACAGTTCACACACCCACCGATTGACGAGACATTTTCGGGTGTCTATTTGGTCGCGAATCGAAACGAATCGATCCACCAGTCATACGGCTATGCGAATCGCTCAGAACAGATTCAACATGATGTGACAACACGGTTCGGAATCGCTTCCGGCTGCAAGCTGTTTACAGCAATCGCGATTTCTCAGTTAGTCGAGCAAGGGAAACTATCCTTCTCCACCTTGCTCGGCTCGTTTCAAACATTCGACTTACCTCATCTGTCACCAAACGTCACCGTGCATCAACTGTTGACGCACACGTCGGGAATCCCTGACTATTTTGATGAGTCCGTCTCTGATGACTTTGAAGCGCTATGGCGTGATATCCCGATGTATCGTTTCCAACAGTTACGTGATTTTCTACCACTGTTTCAACAAAAATCCATGAAAGACGAGCCGGGGTCTCGATTCTCCTACAACAATGCGGGGTATATTCTGTTAGGGTTGATTGTGGAAGAAGTGACCGGTCAATCTTTCACCGATTACGTCGAACAATCGATTTTTCAGCCTGCCGGTATGACCGCTTCCGGATACTTTTCTCTCGATGCCTTGCCTTCTAAAACAGCGCTCGGTTATATCGACCACCCGGACGGCACGTGGCGTACGAATCAATATGCGATTCCGATCAAAGGAGGAGCAGATGGCGGCGCATTTGTGACCGTTCAAGATATGACCCGTTTTTGGAAAGCATTGTTTTCACATCAGCTACTGGACGCCGCATCCACCTCCCTCCTTCTCACACCACATGTGACGATCAATGACCGCGGCGGGAGTTATGGATACGGACTTTGGATTCAACATCACGCTTCGGGAGACGTCTATAAATATCATGTGATGGGATATGACCCCGGTGTCAGTTTCCATTCGGGTTACTATCCAGAAATCGATACCATCTCGGTTATTTGTTCAAATCAATCAGATGGGGCGTTCGACATGATGAAACAGATTGAAATACAGATTGGAGAGCGGCTCGAATGAACATTCGGAATTATATGCAATCAGACTTTGACTCGATTCAACAACTCAATCACGACGAAGGTTGGAACCAATTGGTAGAACGTGACGCATTGACCCGTGAGGCATGGCGTCAATCCAACGTCGCCTATGTAATGGAATCTGAAGAGGGGACGATAATCGCTTATTTGCGCGGATTGACTGATACGACAGTCAGTTTGTATGTCTGTGAACTATTGGTTGCATCCGCATATCGGAAACGCGGCCTCGGTGAACAGCTACTCCGACACGTCCATACACTTTATCCAGACACACGGCTTGAGATGCTCGCAAGTCAAAACTCGCACACATATTATGAAAAATTACGGTTCCGTCCGTTTTATGGGTTTCGAAAAACGATTCACGAATAGGAGGAATGGATATGAAACTTGCTCTCATTACCGGCGCATCACGTGGTCTCGGTCGCGCAATCGCTCAGGAACTACAAGCTAGAGATTACGAGGTAGTCGGTCTCGCTCGCTCACAGGCAGAAGACGTTACGTATCAGCAACGATCAGTCGACCTATCAAACGTCTCGGGGATTGATGCAGTCATTCGGGAGATCACACCGTTTCTAGAGCGGGCTGATTCGGTTTTGCTCGTTCAAAATGCAGCATGGATTGAACCGATTCATCGTGTCGGACAATTAGATGGTGAGAAAGTGACCGCTCATGTCCACGCTAACTTGCTTGCGCCGATGCTACTGGCGAATGCGGTCCTCGCTTTCAATAAGCCGACCGAGTTGATTCATGTGACCTCCGGCGCTGCTAAGCGTCCAATCTCAGGTTGGAGCGCATATTGTGGCACGAAAGCAGGACTCGATCATTTCACAGAAACGCTTGCACTAGAGCTAGAAGGAACCTTACATCGTGCGGCTCTATTCAATCCAGGCGTGATGGACACGTCGATGCAGGCAGAGATTCGTTCTTCTTCGGAAGAGGCGTTTGCTGACCTTGAACAATTCCGTTCATACGAAACAGAAGGACGACTACGCTCTCCTGAGACGGTTGCTCGTGTATTTGCTGAACAGTTGATTGACCGCCCTCTAGAAAATGGCAAGACGTATTCGATTTATGACTTAATCAAATAATTTACCAGGTTAAAAAAAGGAGCACCCTTTCCTCATCAAACCGTCTACACTACATGCATAGATACGTGAAAGGGTGAATCCTATGAAAACAATCGCTGGAGGATTACTGTTATTTGGACTGTTCAGTCTCACCATGTCGTTCACAATGATTGGAGATACCGCCGTCGTCGGGGCGATGGTGAGCGGCGTCTCGATTTTATGTAGCGTCGGGTTGTTATTTGGAGCAACCGAACTAAACAAAGTCCGTCATGACTTGCTCCACAACAAAAAAGCGTCTTTCCCATCTGAATGAGGGAAAGACGTTTTTGATTCAATCTTCTTCGTATTCCTCTAATAAATCATCAACATCGTATTCTTCGAAGTCGTCTTCGTCGATAAAGATATCACGATCGTTCACGACGTGAATCGGGCCATTGGCCACATCGATTCGAATCGTCCACGCCCAAGGAATGCGTAACCGGTTATAGACACCTGTCCAGAACTCCATTGATTCTTGCTCATACTGCTCAAATTCTGTCAGAAGTTCTTTGAACGACACACCTGTTAACTGAAAGTTTGAATCTTGGAGCCGTTGAAGCGCATGATGTTTCGCTTCTAATTCGGCCGCTCGAACCATTTCCTCAGCTGTCGCCATCTCCAGGATTGTCCCGTCTGGTGGGAGAATATCGTATACGTTGAACAATTCGCCTTCTTCTACTTCTACATCATCAAACTCATAGTCATCGTGCCGCATACTACATTCCTCCTTACGCAATTTGAATCCCCTTTATTGTACCACTCTCTCCCCCATTCCCCCTAAAGTTTCGTGCATATATTTCATTTCGCGAGGGAAAGAGTGTTAGAGTGAGGACATCCATAGGAAAAGAGGTTAAGCAGATGAATGAATCATTCCAAGCACTTGTGCTCGACCAGCACGAGGAACGCCTTCATGCCGAAGTAAAAGAAGTCAAAGCCGACGTCCTTCCGAAAGAAGAAGATGGGAACGTCTTAGTCGAAGTCCACTATTCCGCATTGAATTATAAAGATGCGCTCGGATTAACGACTTCTGGTAAAATCGTCAATCGCTATCCGTTCATTCCGGGATGCGAATTCGTTGGAACTGTCGTCGAATCTGACCACCTCGACATCAAAGTTGGGGACGAAGTGATCGCCACTGGTTTCGGGATTGGGGAACGGCACTTCGGTGGATTTAGCCAGTATGCGCAAGTGCCGGGGAAATGGCTCGTGAAGTTACCGAAAGGAATGAGCATGCGGGATGCGATCGCCATCGGAACACCAGGACTTACCGCCATGCTTTCCATTGATGCACTCGAACACGCAGGTGTGCGTCCGGGTGAAGAAGTACTCGTCACAGGCGCGACAGGTGGTGTCGGAAGCTTCGCGATTACGTTACTTCGTCGTCTCGGCTACCATGTCGTCGCCTCGACCGGTAAAACAGATTCACCATACTTACGCTCACTCGGTGTCGAGACGATCATCGATCGGAGCGAATTAGAAGGACCTGTTCGTCCCCTCGCCAAGCAACGCTTCGATGCCGCAATTGATTCGGTCGGTGGGAATACACTCGCCAACATTTTGAGTCAGACAAGATACGAAGGTGCTGTCGCCGCATGCGGTCTCGTCGGAGGCGCCGAGTTGCCAACGAGCGTCTATCCGTTCATCTTACGTGGCGTGAAACTCATCGGAATCGATTCGGTCATGCAACCGATGACACGCCGTACGAACGCATGGGAACGTCTCGAAGAACTCATCGACACGAAAGTTCTCAATGAAATGATTCATGAGATTCCGTTACACGACGTCCCTCGCCACGCCGAAGCAATGATGCGTGGCGAATTGAGTGGTCGCACCGTCGTCCGCCTTCGCTAAGCCCATCAAAAGAGGCTGAATCGCTCACGATTCAGCCTCTCTTCTCTCTATTCTCCATGGTGTGGAATCAGATCGTAAATCCGGCCGGTGCATCTTTTACGACGACGAGCACTTTGCCCTGATCTAACTTTTCTTCGAGGCGCTCTGCCTCTTCTTTTGTGAAGCCGAGCTCCTGAAAATCGGCTCGTAATTCGTCCCCTTTTTTACGGAACACGTTTTTGGCGGCTGTCCCCAAGCCGACGTCACTTGCTGAAACGGTGTTCGCATCGGCATTATCCGCGACACGTTTACTCCGGTCATCGTCATGTGTGATGACGTAGATGTTGGACTCATCAATCCCATTTGTTTTCATCGATTGAACGGCGGTAACGACTTCTTCATCATTTGTAAATTCTTTGTACAAAACTGACATGTCTATTCTCCTCCTTCAATTCTACTACATTAATAGTTATTACCTTCCTAGCTTATTTCCACACATTAAAAAACGATGACAAACGTCATCGTTTTGTTAAACGGCAGGCTCCTGCCCTTTTCGTTTTTTCAATTCTTCCAATAAAATGTTCGATTCATTAAATGGAATCGACTGTCGACCGATTCGTTCGATGTGGTCATGTCCTTTCCCGACGACCACGACACGCTTCCCCGCTAACGCTTGTTTTGCAGCATGGCGGAGCGCATCTTCTCTTGCTTCAAACGTCACATACTTCACATCCGGTTGGATACCTTTTACTAAATCACGAATGATTTGTTTCGGGTCTTCCATGCGGACATCATGTACGGTGACAATCACTTCGTTTGAATAACGGCTTGCGATCCGACCCATGTCTTGACGTTTCGTGGGATCACGGTCTCCTGCCGCACTTAACACAACGACAAGTGCACGGTCGTCTTGTTGCAATGTGGACAAACATTTCTCTAGCCCGTCTGGTGTATGCGCGTAGTCGATATAAATCTCAGCATCCTCTGTAGCTAAACGTTCCAATCGTCCCTTTGGCAAAGTGAGTCCTGGAACATTTGAAACAACGGTCCGTAGCGCCATATCCGAAGTCGACACAAGTCCGATTGCCGCTGCTAAGTTCGCTGCGTTGAATGCCCCCATAAATCGAACAGGCACTTCGAGCTTAAACTCTTTCATATTGACGAGTACCGTCTCTTCACGCCAAATGACTTGAATGTCGGCCTCGATTTCCTCTTTTGTACTATACATAATGGCTTGACGTGTCGGCGCAAACTCAGCCATGACATGACTGGCCGGATCTTCCGCATTTAACACAATGGCCTCACCATTCGTTACTTCCACCTGTTCAAACAGTCGCGCTTTTGCTCGGGCGTACTCATCCATAGAACGATGGTAGTCCAAATGATCATGCGTCAAATTCGTAAACGCGGCCGCATGAAAATGAATTCCCGCCACGCGACCTTCCATTAATGCATGCGATGATACTTCAAGTACGCAATCTGTGATGCCTGCATCGACCATCTCTGCCAAGATACGATGTAAGACGATGGCTTCCGGTGTCGTATTGGCTGTTTCAACCGTTTGATTATGAAAACGCGCGCCAATCGTACTAACGATTCCGGCATGACGTCCTGAAAGACGTAACAAGTCATAAGTTAGTGTCGCTGTCGTGGTTTTCCCGTTCGTTCCCGTCACACCGTATATACGCATCCGATGAGAAGGGTGGTCATAAAATACACTCGCAACCGCTCCTGCCGTCTGCTTCGTATCAGCAACAACCACATTTGGTACATCGAGATCGAGTGGATATTCTGAGATGACCGCACTCGCACCGTTAGCGACGGCATCTTCCGCAAACTTATGACCGTCAACCGTATAGCCGCGAATGCAAATAAAGACATTCCCTGAACTGACCTTTCTAGAGTCCGTTTCGACTCCGGTCACCCATGGATCAAAGATGTCATCCATCTCATTTTGTAGAATGGCGGATAAACGTTTCGTTCTCATGCTGTGTACGTCCTTTCTCATGGGTGTCGCTAGGTTCATAAACCTTATCGTCATGTTACTAGATTTAAACGGCAATTGAGATGACAAATATATTACTTCCCGTTTTCAAAGGGAAGCAATCACTTCACAAAAAAAACCTAGACGTTTCATTCACGTACTAGGCTCCTCTTCCTTAAATGCTAGATGATGTTTAGTTAACTCGTTTTGCAGGACGTGGATGGCATTAGGACCAACGCCATGCCAATTCTCTACTTCACGACGCGTATAAAGAGACAAGTCATCTAAGAAATCGACTCCTTTTGACGTCAAAGCTCTTTTGGCTGGTGCAGCTAATTTCGGTAAGGCAATCATCCGATCTCCACCTTCCGCTTTCTAAATCGTTCGTTGATGGGAATACAGGCAAGAACTTGTTCGATTCGAAATGTTCGTCTGGCCCGTTTATTCAAATCCCACGCCACGACATGTTCTCCTTGCACTTTCATCAATTTGACCCGCCGCTTTGAAAACACTCCATGTCGATCCACATACACCATTTCTGTGACCAGACCCGAACGCATCCATCGTAACAATTCTTCTCTCATCCTGTTTTCCCTCCTTTTCTTTATTGTACAGAACATTTGTTCGTATTTCCATCAATAAGCTGTTCGCTATTTCAAATTTCGATTATGATGAAGGAAATCAAACGAGAGAGGGAACACACGATGACTTATGTATTATTACTCATCTTGGCAGCCTTTTTATTTGGAGCCATGATTTTCGCTGCCTTGGCCTTACCAAACCTTCGCAACATTTTATTCAATCGCGGCAGTTTATTCAATCAACAAAGTGAAACGGTCACCTGCCCGAATTGTAAAACGTCATTCAAACGTGCGCCGGGAGATGCGCAGACTTGTCCGAATTGTTATCACACGTTTTGAATCGTTGTGGGACATGCATATTCGACCGCTATTCTTCATATTCCTTGGTTTGAACGGGAGCAGATGAGTGAAAGAACAGAGAGGATGCTTTATCTGCATAAAGTTCCTGATTCTTTTATCGTTGAAACCTTCATTCCATACGAAAGGGGTTGCATATGCTTCCTACACTCGATGAACGCCTGGTCGATCAAATCCGTCTTAAAAATCGCCAAGCCTTAGAACATTTATACGCGCGCTATGAAAGTTTGCTTTATCGATATGCGCTTCATCTGAATAACCATCCTGCAATTGCAGAGGCGGCCATGACCGATTTATTTTGTCGGATTTGGCAACAACGTCTCGACTTCAATCCACATTCCGAAACGATTCGTGCGACCCTCATCCGTTCTTTAGAGGAAATCATGCATTATATGAAAGAAGAAAAATCAAATTCCAACACTTCTAAAATCCCTTCAGCATAAGGTTTTGTTGTCATCTCCGGATACATCTGTTTTGCCTGTTCGGTCGCATTGCCCACTAAATAGCCTTTTCCAACATGCGCTAACATCCCAAGGTCATTCCCACTGTCGCCGAACGCATACGCATCTTTGCGTGAAAAGGAAGTAGTGGCGCATACATATCGAACACTGGATTCTTTACCGGCATGGAGCGGGTAAAAATCAATATCCCATGCATCCATCGGATCACCTGCTTTCGGATTGCATCGGCTGATATTGACAGCAATCCCTTCCTGATCAGCTAGCATGCGAAATGTTTCACTCCAAGACCCGATTTGGTCACGGAGGTAATAACTCCGGATCCAAGGACTCGTCCCAAAACCCGGTTGCGCCTCTAGTTCAACCTGCATCTTTCCAATCTGTGACGCAACACGTTCCACACGAGATACAAAATCACTTGGGAATGACGCTTGATACGGTTTTTCTAAGGAAAACGTTCCGTCTAGGTCAATCCGATACAATTCCGTACCTAAACTTGAAGCGATACGGTGAGGCCAAAAGCGAAGGTTTGCCTGCTCAACTTTTGCCATTAGCGATTCGAGTGAACTACCCGTCACCCACATCGTCGACAATTGATGGGAGTAGCGTTCTAATAAGTCTTCGAGCCGTCGAACGGATGCCAATTGATCTGGTGTACATGCATGAGGAAAGTAGGTTTCATCAAAGTCAAAGCATACGAGGGTGTGTCCTTCATTCGTAAATCGTTTCATGATCTCGTCTCCTTATCGTTTTCTCTTTCTCCTATAGTACAATGAAACAAAGGAGGCATCTTATGATTTCACGACTCACTCAGACCTATTGCCAATTGAGTAGCTTGATTACCGGATTCCTTATTGTCTTTTCTTTTCTTTTTGGCATTCGCACATACTTCTTTTGGGCGACGGTGAGCGCTCCCTTAACCGCAATCGGATTGATGCTGATGACGGCGATTGGGCTAAGTGTCATCACCTACCTTCTTTCAGAGAAATTAAGATTATTCATTTATTCGAAGCTTCCGTCTCAAACCGGAACATGTTCAATAAATCGTCATACAAAATAGTCATCCATTTTTCTATTTTGTACGTTAGATCAATACAAGGGACCTCCCTTCTGCGCAAAGGAGTATGTTATGACTGACTTAGAGTTATATGAGCGTGTCAGGCAAAAGGACAAAGAAGCGCTCGAAATATTGTATGATCGATACGAACGCATTTTATACGCATTTGTCCTACAACTGACAAAAGATCGTGATTTGGCTGAAGAAGCCATGCAAGAAGTATTCATCAAACTTTGGCGTGGCGGAGGCGTTTACGATGAGTCAAAAGGAAAGTTTCGTTCTTGGCTCTTCACGATGAGCCGTCATGTGGCCATCGACTTAATTCGGAAGCGTAAACCGGATCTACAACTAGACGAATCTTACGCTGAGGCCATTCCTTCCGAGTCACCGTCCGTTGAGAAAGAAGTCGAGTGGCAAGAAGAGCGTGCTCAAATCGAGACAGCCATGGCCACATTACCTGCCGAACAGCAGCAGGTCGTCCGACTCATGTATTTCCAAGGACTGAGCCAGCAAAAAATTGCTGATGCATGTGGCATCCCGCTCGGAACGGTAAAAGGAAGGATTCGACTGGCGCTGAGGCAACTGAGGAAACAGTTATCCCATGAATTCATCGGAAAGGAGGTAGAACAATGAACGCATGCGATCAATTGATTGACTACTTCAACCAACATTTAACGGAAGAAGAGCGAATGAAATTTGAACAACATCTGGCAACGTGTAAGGACTGTCAAGAAGAGCTCGAACAACTTGAAGCTCTTGTCGGTGGCGTCGCGTTCTTGTCTACTCCGACTGAGCCACCCCGAGGCATGAAAGCGCGTGTCCTCGATCGTGTATTCGAAGAAGACAATGAACCCGTCACAACAACCGACACTTCTACATCAGTTCCATCGGCGACACCGTTCAAACAGAAGAAGAAACGGAACGTACCGGTCTGGGGAATGGTCGCTTTAGCAGCGGCGCTCCTGCTCTCCTTGATTGGAAATGGATATTTGCTTACCAATCAACCCGATGCCCCTGGCATCACACTGACCGAATCAATCCCACTTGAAGGTGAGTCTGAAGGAACCGCTTATCTTGCAGAGCAGGACGGGACGACACAACTGATCGTCCAAACGAACGGCCTAGCCTCACTCGATGCCAATGAGGTGTATCAAGTATGGCTCTTAAAAGATGGTGCCCCGATTCCGACCGGCGCTTTCGTCACCGATGACAAAGGGAACGGGACGGTCATCTACACACTCGACTCGGATGAAGTCGACGTCGACTGGGATACCGTCGCCGTCACAAAAGAACCGAATCGCGGAAATGAGACGCCACAAGGTGAAATCGTCTTAAGTGCTAGTCTTTAATCCTTGAACCGGACACATTCGTTGTCCGGTTTTTTGTTATGATGAACTAAAGGAGTGAATGGGATGCAAAAACCAAAAATCGGTATTGTCGGACTTGGAAATATCGCTCAAAAAGCGTATTTACCCATCCTTTCGATTCATCCTCGAATCGAGGTGGTCGGCGCCTTTTCCCCGAACACATCTAAGCGAGACATGATTTGCCAAACGTATCGAATGACCTCGTTCGACACGTTAAATGAACTCGCCTCATCCATCGATGCAGCGTTCGTACATAGTTCAACGGAAACCCATTATGACATCGTATCGTATTTATTAGAGCACGGCGTCGATGTTTACGTTGATAAACCCCTCGCCGCAACGGTAGAAGAAGCAGCGCAACTCGTTGAACAAGCTGAAAGACTTGGTCGAAAGCTGATGGTCGGGTTCAACCGACGCTTTGCACCGATGTATATGCGTCTACAACATGAGTCCCCTACCCACATGATTGATGTGGTGAAGCATCGAGAGAACGATGTCGGTCCAAAGGATGCAACCTTCACCTTACTCGATGATTACTTACATGTCGTCGATACGTTGCGTTTTCTCGCTGGTACCGAGCTCACACTCGTCTCAGGTCAAGTCGAGATCAATGACAAGGATGAGCTTCGATTTGCCCGCCACGTGTGGCAAGACGAGTACGGAATGCACACGACATCGATGCATCGCACGGCCGGAGTGAATCACGAGCACGTCTCGATCGTTCGTGACGGAGAACGATTAACCGTCGACGAGATGGTCACGCTACATCGTTTCAAAGAAAGTCGGCATGAAGTCGAAACGTTCGGTTCATGGGACACGACACTCGTGCAACGAGGATTCCAGGGCGCGATTGACCATTTCATTTCTGCACTCATCGATGATACAGCGATTTTAACCGACGGTCGTACCGCACTTGAGACACAACGACTGGTCACGAACTTAATCAACTAAAGGAGGGATACACATGGATTTCTTTTTCTACATCATGGTCATGGTGATTGTCGTTTCATCGGTCGGCGCCAATACGATCATTAAAACGAAAGAAGCACGTGTCGAAGAACGTCGCTTGAAGATTGAAGAAGAAAAACTCGCGATTCAACGGCTTGAACTCGAAATGAAACGCGAACAAGACAAGCTCGAGCATCATGGATTTTAATAAAAGCGGTCGCCCTCTAACATGAAGGCGACCGCTTTGTCGTCAAAGATTGCGTTCTGAAATCGGCAGTTGTTGTCGCCGTTCTGCGAGCATCGACCACGTCACAGCCGTCATGATACAACCGGCACCGATAAAGAAGTTAAGATGGATCGTCTCGTTCAAAACGAGCCAACCGAGCGTCCCGCCAACCAAGGGTTGAAAGAAGAAAAAGAGTGACCCGACACTCGCATCCATCAATTCAAGCCCTTTGTTCCAAAAGAAGAACGCCCCTGCTGTTGATATAATCCCGATATAGAGGATACTAAGCCAAAGGACGCCATTTAACTTTGGCCACCCTGATTGCATGACCTCCACACTCATCAAAGGCGTCATCAACAACCAGGCAACTCCAATCGCAAACGTCGTCAGTGTCAACGTCGATAAGGTCTGTGTCCCGATTTTCACATAAATCGACATGAGTGCCCACGTCACGGCAGCTAGAACAAGTATGAAACTGCCTACTCGATACGTCCCTTCCCCTTCCCAACCGACGACGATGAGAACACCGACCGTTGCCAGCCCAAGCGCTCCAATCTTGACAGGAGTCAGTCGTTCTTTCAATAAGATTCGGGCAAATAAGACCATGAAAGCTGGTGTCGCTGCGGTCACAAGGGAGCCGGTATGTGCATCCGATAGCTTCGTTCCGATAAATTGAAACGAAATCGAAGCGACGTATCCAATGACGCCGACGAGTCCGATCCACTTCCAATCCGCCCGTCGAATCGATTCCCGTCCAAACCGAAACCAAACGACGAAAAGGACCATAAATGCAACAGCGTATCGTAACCAGACGAACGTGAACGGTTCAATATATGCGAGCGCATATTTACTGACCACATACATCCCGCCCCATATACTCGCCGCAAGGGTCAAACTGAGTGCTCCTAGCCATTCTTTCCTCATTTCTTCGCCTCCTCGATGGCGAATATATACGACATCCTTGCTTCCATTTCCTTTATTTTCATTGTCAGTCGTAAGAAAAACGTTTACAATCAAGACATAGATGAATGAAAGGAGGTAGAAAGGTGAAATTTGTCGGACGTACGCATTGGACAACTGAACATTTGTACATTTTGCGTGCGATTTTTCACGATGTCGCTTAATCAAGGGACCCGTCTGTCCTTTTTTAGACATTGCTGAATATACGACAAAGCGCCTCTCTCTTTCTAAACCGAGCGCTTCTTTGCGTTCGGTTTTTTTGATAGGCCCTAACTTTAGGAGGAACCTATTATGTTGATCGATCTTCAACACATTCAAAAACAATACGGCGGGCACGCCGTTCTCACAGATGCAAATTTATTCTTGAACGAAAACGAACGAGTCGGGCTTGTCGGCCGAAACGGCAGTGGCAAAACGACGCTGTTACGAATCCTTGTCGGCTCTGAAGAGCATGACGCCGGTACGATTTACCGCCGACAACGACTCTCTATTGGCTATTTGGTGCAGCTTCCTGACTACCCTGGACGCAGTGGTCGTGACGTCCTCTATACTGCTTTTGAGGAAGTGACTCGCCTGAGTGAAAAAATGTCTTCTCTCGAGCAAGAGATGGCGACGTCCGAACAGCTAG
Organism: Exiguobacterium sp. s22; assembly: GCF_018617455.1. Classification (GTDB taxonomy): domain Bacteria; phylum Bacillota; class Bacilli; order Exiguobacteriales; family Exiguobacteriaceae; genus Exiguobacterium. Next base: position 76,133 of record NZ_JACSKD010000008.1, on the reverse strand, counting down.
AGCGCCTTCTCGAATCATACGGTGCCATTCAAGAACAATTCGAACATGCGGGTGGATATGTCTACGAGTCAAAAATCAGCGCAATGATTGATGGACTCAAATTGACCTCATTCGTGGACCAACCGTTCGATACGCTAAGCGGGGGCGAGCGTACAAAAATCGGTCTCGCCCTGGCGCTCCTTCAAGAACCAGAGCTACTCATTTTGGACGAACCGACGAACCATCTAGATTTAGAAGCGATGACTTGGCTCGAATCCTATTTACAGGATTACGATTCAGCGCTCCTCATCGTCTCCCATGACCGGGTCTTCTTAGATGCGGTCGCCACGCGAATCGTCGAGTGCGAGGATGGAGAATTGACGAGTTATCCTGGGAATTATACGGACTTCGTTGCCCAAAAAGAAAAACAGTTGCTTGACCAGTTTCACGCTTACACGGAGCAACAGAAGAAAATCAAAAAAATGAAAGAAACGATCCGGCAGTTGCGGCAATGGGCCAACGAGGGCAATCCGCCGAATGAAAAGTTCTATCGTCGCGCCAAATCGATGGAAAAGGCTCTCGAACGAATTGAACGAATCAAACGACCACAACTCGAAGCCGAGCAACCGAATATCCAGTTCACGACGAACGGGCGAACCGGGCGCGACGTCTTCGAAGTAAATGACGTGACACTTATCTATGATCGTCCTCTATTTGAAGACGTGCACTTCTACACAGGGCACGGGGAACGCGTCGCCATCGTCGGACCGAACGGGAGTGGAAAGTCTTCGCTTTTGAAAATATTGCTCGGTGAAGTCATCCCGCAAGTCGGAACCGTAAGGCGAGCCGACCAAGCCAAAATCGGCTATCTATCGCAACACATCACATTCGACGAATCTCATCGCTTAATCGAGGCGTTTCGGGACCGGATCGCAGTCGATGAAGGCAAAGCGAGACACCTTCTCGCTCAATTTCTGTTTTACGGCGCGAGTGTGTTTAAACCGGTCTCGAATTTGAGCGGCGGGGAGAAGATGCGACTCATGCTTGCCATCCTTGTCCACGAAGAAATCAATGTCCTCGTCCTAGACGAGCCGACAAACCACCTCGATATCGAATCGAGAGAGGCACTTGAAGAGGCACTCGAACGTTTCCCTGGAACGGTCGTTACGGTTTCCCATGACCGCTACTTCTTAAATAAGCTGTTCCCTATCACGTATTGGCTCGACGGGACGATGACGCGTTTCGAAGGTAACGTCGCCTATGCCCTCGACAAACGTGGACAGGAATCAAAAGATGAACCAAAAACGGAACACATCAAACGATCAAAATCGCTGAAGCAGACGAAACCCGCTCCATCTACGGTTGATGAGGAAGCTCACCTGACCCAATTAGAGACAGAACATCGGGCACTGCTCCAACGGATGAATGAATTGGATGACCTTGATGAATTGATGGCGTTACAACGACAAGTTGATGCATTGCAAAAAGAAATCGATGACGTGATGACACGTTTGCTCGAATCTTTATAACCTAATATAGAGAAGCGGCACCCAATCAAGGGCGCCGCTTCTTTTGTTCGAGTCGAGTCTGTATGAGATAGCCGATGACCGCGATGGCCATCAACCCAATTGGGAGTATGCGGTAAAGACCTTCCATCGTTCCCGTGGTTAAAAGAATCATTCCACTAAGGAACGTCCCAAACCAATATAGCTTTGGCATATAATCCCTCCATCGGTTGCATTCACTCAATAGGATACCACAAGAAAAGCGCCCTCACTCGGCGCTTTTCTTGATTCTCTAGTCCCCGGACTTTCATCCAACCAAGTCTTGCTCGATTGACCGTCCCATCCATGATTTGGTTCGACTAGAGATGTCCAAGCCAACGTGACGCATCATTCCAATCCGTTCATCGTCCATTGGTTCACCAATTGTTTTTCATTCGAAAACATGAAATCGAATAGGTGACTCATAGACAGTTTGATTGAATGGGCACGAGAGGACTTGGCACCTATGATGTCCACTTCTGACGCGGATCATGTGGAATTCCGTATACAAACAGTCTATCTGGCATGCTTGCTCCGATGGCAAGCAGTGGCCGACGTATCATCGTTTGGAATACACGATTCACGTTCATATGGACTTTGCCCATCCCTTTCATCCATAAGCGACAGGTGACGAAAGTGCCTCCCCGTTCCCCGACTCATTTCAGAAAGTGAATGGTTACATGTATACAATATCCGTTTTAAGTGAGATTCAATCCTCGTTCACGATTTCTCCATAATCCATTTTATACATAATGCGTCAGCGCGTATGCGACCCCGTCCTCTTCCACATCCTTTGTAATATGCGTGCTTAAATCTTTTAACGGATCCACAGCATTCCCCATCGCAATCCTTATTTCTGCCACTTCGAACATCGACACATCATTCAGATTGTCTCCGATGGCGACGACATCACGCATCGGAATCTGTTCATGCTCAGCTAGCTGTTTCAAGGCTGCGCCTTTACTCGCATGAGGATGTCCGATTTCAATTTTCGTCCACCCCGCAGTCGTAATCAAAATATCGTTCCGTGGTTCATAGATTTTACGCAACCGGTGTAGCTTTCGGCGATCGAACGAATAGACAAACACCTTGTACACTTCATCTCGTGCAAAGTCGATGTCTGCCATCGAATCTATATACGTCAGACCGAATTGCTCATTTTGAATTTCAATCTCACGTTCCGCCCACTCGCGAGTGAACGATTGATCGTGTGGCAACACCTCATCGAGTTCCCGCTTCAGTAAATCGCTTCCTGAACGGAGAACCTTCACTCCCGCATTCGTATAAAATTCAACGTACGCATCGTCCGCATCAGCGATTTCCCACAGTTCATTTACGATTGTCTGATCCATCGCATGATAGTAAATTCGCTCGTTCTCATAGAACCCGATTGCTCCGTTACCTGACAAAATCGGACAGATGAGATCACTTCGCTTCAACAGCTCCTCGATATCATGAATCGAACGTCCTGAACAAATCGCAACGATATCATCATTATCTTGCCGACGACGAATCGCCTCCTGGTTTGCCTCTGTTATCACGCCTGTGCGCGATAACAGCGTCCCGTCTAAATCAATCGCAATCAATTTCATATCGTTCCCTCCTCTTTGGTTCTTTTCCCGATTCAACTATACAAAACACGATGAAATGCGTCTCCTGTTTGCAATGTGGAGATTAGGGAACCGTTTATTAATGCTACATATTTTTTTTGAAAGGGGACATCTATGAAGGATTCTAAACAAAAGCCACGTTTGAATCGCGTCTTTTACATCTCAGCAAGTTTGATCGCCTTACTCGTTCTATTCGGAGCCATTGCCCCAACATCATTCGCTTCAATCGCAGGATCTATTTTTGACTTTACGACTCGCTCGTTCGGTTGGTTCTATTTGCTGTCCGTCTTCTTGTTTGTGCTCTTTTTAGTCTTTTTAGCGTTCAGTAAATATGGAAAAATCCGTCTCGGGAAAGATGACGATCGCCCTCAATATCCGTTCTTCACTTGGATCGGCATGTTATTCTCCGCCGGATTCGGTGTCGGACTCGTCTTTTGGGGTGTTGCCGAGCCGATGAGTCATTTCTTTACGCCACCGTATGCGGACACGGAGGCATTGACGGTCGAAGGAGCACGACTCGCGATGGCTTATTCGTTCTTCCATTGGGGTGTCAGTCAATGGTCTGTCTTTGCGATTGTCGGACTGATTATCGCCTACTTCCAGTTCCGTCGTAATGCGGACGGACTCATCTCGACTAGCCTCTCACCACTTATAAAAGAACGACCGTACAAACAATCATTGAACCAGACGATTGATATTTTAGCGGTCATCGCCACCGTCATGGGTGTCGCGACGTCACTTGGTTTAGGCGTTCTTCAAATCAATGGCGGACTGAACAGTGTGTTCGGACTCCCGAACACCACTTGGATGCAGGTCGCCATCATTGTCGTCTTGACCGCCCTCTTTTTAACATCGACGACAACGGGTCTCGATCGCGGCATCAAATGGTTGAGTAACATTAACCTAGGGACCGCACTCGTGTTGATGGTCTTCGTCTTCTTTGCCGGTCCAACCATCTTCATCCTAGAGACTCTCACCCTTGGCTTAGGTGACTACTTACAAAATTTCATTCGCTATAGTCTTCGTCTACAACCGTATCAGCAAGGGACGTGGGTCCGAGATTGGACAATCTTTTACTGGGCGTGGGCCATTGCCTGGTCACCGTTCGTCGGAGCGTTCGTCGCACGTGTCTCACGAGGACGCACCATTCGTGAGTTCATCGTCGGGGTCCTCATCGTTCCTCCGTTCATCGCACTCTTATGGATTGCTGTATTTGGAGGCACCGCCTTACATTTAGATTTATTCGAAGGAACCTCCATCGCCGAAGCCGTCCATGCAGACGTGACGAGCGCACTGTTTGTAACGTTTGCCGAGCTGCCGTTCAGCTTCATCCTGTCCGTCTTGTCGATTCTCTTGATTTTGACGTTTTTGATTACATCGGCCGATTCTGCTACCTATATCATCAGCAGTATGACGACAAACGGTAGCTTGAATCCTCCCCTACCCGTTCGCATCGCCTGGGGTGTTCTGTTAGGAGGAATCGCTGCTGTTCTATTGATTGCGAGTGGATTGGAAGGACTTCAAACTGCATCGTTGATTTCCGCCTTGCCCTTCACCATTATTCTTATCTTGATGGTCTTCACATTATTCAAGTTACTCCGACAAGAGAACGTACGAAAAATAAAATAAGATGTATTTTTAAACGCTCGGGAAGATTCTTGAGCGTTTTTTAGTTTGACTCGCCGACATCTCGTTGTTTGTTGACTTCCTCATGACCGATTGCTACGATTTTGACAACGTACAAGCTTTAAAGGGGGAATATGGGGATGAACGATTTCACACGTGCCTACGCACATCAACTAGACAAACAAGACCCGCTCGCATCGTATCGGGAAGAATTTTATTTACCGGAAGACGGAATTTATATGGATGGAAATTCACTCGGTCTCTTATCGAAACGAGCCGAGCGCACACTCCTTGAATCGCTTGCGGACTGGAAAGAACTCGGGATCGACGGTTGGATGTCCGGTCGCCATCCTTGGTTCAACTTGTCCGAAGAATTGGCCACTCTGAACGCGCCGCTCATCGGTGGAAAGGCGGAAGAGGTGATGGTCACCGGTTCAACGACGGTGAACTTGCATCAACTCGTCGCATCGTTCTTCAAACCAGAAGGGAAACGCACGAAGATTTTGGCAGACACCCTCACGTTCCCGTCTGACATTTACGCTTTAAAGAGCCAGCTCGAACTGCGTGGACTCGACCCTTCTGAGCATCTCGTTCAAGTCGATAGTCCGGACGGGCGCTTCTTAGTAGAAGACGATTTAATTGCCGCAATGACCGACGAGATCGCCATGATCGTATTGCCGACCGTCCTCTATCGGAGCGGTCAGATTTTAGACATGCCTCGTCTGACAAAAGCGGCGCACGAGCGTGGGATTTTGATCGGCTTCGATGCCTGTCACTCCGTCGGTGCCATCCCTCACGACTTCCATGAGTGGGGTGTCGATTTCGCATACTGGTGCAACTATAAACATTTAAATGGGGGTCCGGGAACGGTCGGTGGCTTATTCGTTCATGAACGTCACTTCGGCACGACACCAGGACTGGCCGGATGGTTCGGTTCGCGCAAAGATAAACAGTTCGATATGGATCATAAGATGACACCGGCCGAACATGCCGGTGCATTCCAAATCGGAACGCCACACGTCATGAGTCTCGCTCCTCAACTTGGCGCGCTTGAGATGTTCAACGAGGTCGGGATGGAAGCGATTCGTCAAAAATCGCTCGCGCTCACGACGTATATGATTGAGTTAATCGAAGACATGCTCGCACCACACGGATTCTTCATCGGTAGCCCAACCGATACACGCCAACGTGGTGCTCATTTGAGCCTCGAGCATCCAGAAGCGGCACGTATCTGTAAGGCGTTGAAAAAACATCATATCATCCCTGATTTTCGGGCACCGAACATCATCCGTCTCGCACCGGTCGCATTGTATAATACGTTTACCGACGTGTATGACGTGATCGTGACGTTGAAGAAAATCATGGACGACAAAGAATATGAGGCGTTCGAGAACGTCCGTGAAGTGGTCGCATAAGGGGGAACTGTCATGAGTGAACGCATGGAACATAAAGTAGAAAAATCGATTCAAACGGACTTCTCAAAAGACATGTCGTACGGGGACTATCTTCAGCTCGATCCAATTTTATCGAGCCAACATCGCCTTTCCGACCATCATGATGAGATGCTCTTTATCATCATCCACCAGACGAGCGAATTGTGGATGAAGCTCATCTTACATGAATTGACGGCGGCCACGACGGCCATCACGAACGGCGAGCTCGAGCGCTCATTCAAGATGCTCGCCCGCGTCTCAAAGATTCAGCAGCAACTCATCCAGTCATGGGGCGTCCTCGCGACGTTGACGCCGGCCGAGTATTTAGAGTTCCGAGACCAACTCGGTTCATCATCCGGTTTTCAGTCTTATCAAAACCGACAGATTGAATTCGCGCTCGGCTTCAAAAACGCACGAACACTCAGCGTCTACGCGCATGACGAAAAATTGTATCCATTGCTCGAAGGCTCGCTACAAGCACCTAGCATTTACGATGTGACGGTCCGCGAGATGCATCGTCGTGGTCTACCGATTGATGCGAGTGTACTCGAACGTGATGTCACGAAGGACTGGGAATGGAACGAAAGTGTCGAGAAGGCATGGGTCGAGGTCTATCGCGATGTCGACACGTATTGGGACTTGTATGAACTTGGAGAAAAGCTACTCGATATCGGGAGCCAGCAACAGATGTGGCGCTTTAACCATATGAGTACTGTGGAACGCATTATCGGGCAGAAAATGGGGACAGGTGGCTCGTCTGGCGTGAATTACTTGCGCCGCGTGCTCGACCATCGTTTCTTCCCAGAACTATGGACAGTTCGGACATCACTATAAGAGGAGCTGAACGAAATGACTTGGATTGATGTATCACAACCGCTTCATGCCGATGTGACGACATGGCCGGGAGACACGAAGTTTTCGTACGAGATCGCTTGGCCGATGACACAGAGCGGTTCAGTGAATGTCGGGAAAGTGACGATGAGTTTACATGTCGGGACGCATATCGATGCTCCGTTTCATTTTGACGACCATGGGAAGCGCGTGATCGACCTCGATCCGTCCGTATATATCGGACCAGCCCGTGTCATTCATCTACCGCATAAGACAAAGATTGAAGCATCTGATTTGGATGGTCATGATTTGACTGGGGTCGAACGCCTCATTTTGAAGACAGATGGTTGGCTAGATAAGAGTGTCTTCCCAAAGACGATTCCTGAACTGACGCCGTCTCTTGCCGATCGTCTCGGGGAACTCGGGATTTTCTTGATTGGACTCGACTTACCGTCTGTTGATGCGATTGACAGTAAAGAGATGAGTGCCCATCATGCGTTAGCACGAAACGGTGTCCATATATTAGAAGGGCTCGTCCTAGACGATATCTTACCGGGGGATTATGACTTGAATGCCGTCCCGCTCCCAATCGTCGAAGGTGACGGAAGCCCCGTTCGTGCACTGCTTCGCCCTATGTCGTAAAGAGATAGCCGGAATCGGCTGTCTCTTTTTTGATTAGACAGGGATAGTCCGAAGTTTGGCGAAATAGATGAGAAACTCTATTTGAAGAGAGGACATTCGATGAAGATTCTACTATTATCTGGCGGTGATGGAAAAAGACTATGGCCACTTTCGAACAATTCGAATGCCAAACAATTCATTCGTTTATTGCCTAGCAGGGGTGGAACGAAACAATCAATGCTTGAAAGAGTTTACAGTCAACTAAAAACACAAGATTTAGACACTAACGCTTTCATGATCACAAATGTTCAGCAAAAAGATTGTGTCATTCATCAAGTTGGTACAGATACTAATATCATTTCCGAACCAACTCGTCGTGATACAGCAAGCTATTTCAAACCTATGAACAACGATACACAATTTCTCATTTCCCCATATAAATAAAAATGACCTCACGAGCCCTACCCGAAATCGAGGCACCGTGAGGTTTCATCTTCCTTATTTGATTAATTCGAGTTCGACCGGGATGTTTTCTTCCACCGTTTCACCTTTCAGATGGTTGATGGCCGCTTCCACACCCAACTTACCAATCTCAGTCGGTTTTTGCGCAACCGTTGCTGCCATCGTCCCACCTTCGACCGCTTTGACCGCATCGTCTGTCGCATCAAATCCGATGACTTTGACATCGCTCATACCAGCCGCTTCGAGCGCTTGAACAGCACCGAGCGCCATCTCATCGTTATGTGCGAATACAGCGACGATGTCTTTATTGTCCTGTAAGATGTTCTCCATGACCGTCAATCCTTCTGCACGGTCGAAGTTTGCCGATTGTTTTGCCACGACTTCTAATTTTCCATCGATGGCTTCGTTGAATCCTTGTCCGCGATCACGTGTCGCAGAAGCTCCAGGAATCCCCTCGAGCTCGACGACTTTTTGCCCTTCGCCTACGAGTTCGACCATGTAGTCACCCGCCAATTGGCCGCCTGCAACATTGTCTGATGCCACGTGTGCGACGACGTCACCTGTTTCAGCATTACGGTCTACCGTGATGACGGGAATACCGGCATCGTTCGCTGCTTGTACAGCCGCACCGACCGCTTCAGAATCTGTTGGGTTGATGAGAATCAAATCCATACCCTTTTGAATCATGTCTTCGACGTCATTCACTTGCTTCGCTGCATCGTTTTGCGCATCCGCTACAGTCAACGTCGCATCCATTTCTTTTGCCTGTTCTTCTGCGCCTTCTTTCAATGCGACGAAGAACGGGTTATTCAATGTCGAAATCGATAAGCCAATCTCATAATCCCCATCTTTCGTTTCCGTTTCTGATGTTGACCCCGGTTGTTCAGTCGAGCATGCTGCCATCAATACCATTGTCAGTGCGAGTAGCCAAGCTGTCCATTTTTTCATGTTCCGTTTCCCCTTTCGCGTGTTACGCGTTTTGTCGACGATCAAGCAATACTGCAAACAATATAACTGCACCTTTTACGACGAGTTGGAAGAATGATGATACGCCGAGAAGGTTCAATCCGTTATTTAACGTTCCGATAATCAACGCCCCGATCAACGTCCCGACAATCCAGCCCCGACCACCCGCAAGGCTCGTCCCCCCGAGAACGACGGCTGCGATGGCATCGAGTTCATACGACGTTCCTGCTGTCGGTTGTGCGGAATTGAGACGTGACGTCAAGATGATACCGGCAAGTGCCGCAAGCATTCCGGATAACGAATAAATCATGATTTTGACTTTATTGACGCCAATCCCCATCAATTTAGCCGCTTCTTCATTTCCACCGATTGCGTACGTGTGACGACCGAATGTCGTCTTCTTCAAGATGAAATACAGGACACCGAACGCGAGTAGCATCGTCAATGCCGGCACCGGAATGATCCAGAAGTAACCACGTCCGAGCATCTCAAACCAACCGGAATTCCCGAGACCTGTGATCGGTCTTCCGTCCGTATAGACGAGCGTCAAGCCTCGATAAATGGTCATCGTGGCCAATGTCGCGATGAACGGTGCCACTTTTCCGTACGTGATGACCGCCCCGTTGAACGCTCCGAGAACGGCACCTGCAATCAAGCCAAGTGCAACGGCCATGACGGCATGTTGACCGTCCACCATCATGCCTGCCACTAATGCAGAGGCGAGCGCTAAAATCGACCCGACCGATAAATCAATCCCACCTGTCAAGATGACGAATGTCATCCCGAAGGCAATCAAGGCATTGATCGACACTTGGCGGAGTACGTTGAAGATATTATTTAATGATAAAAATCCTGGTTCGAGCGCCGTCACGACGACAACAATGACGAGCAGACCAAACAGCGGTCCTAGTTTTTGCCCCCATCCGAGTCGACCCGGGCGCTTCAGCGAAGTTGTTGCTTTCAATTCCATATCATTGCCCTCCTGTCGCATACGTCATTACTTTTTCCTGTGTCGCCTCTTCTTTCGTGAGCGTCCCGGTCACCACACCTTCTCGCATGACGACAATCCGATCGCTCATCCCGAGTACTTCCGGTAAATCAGAAGAGACCATGATGATGGCGACGCCTGATTCCGCGAGATCGCTCATGATGTTGTAAATCTCTTTCTTGGCACCGACGTCGACGCCTCGGGTCGGCTCATCCAAAATCAAGACGTCTGGTTCGACACCTAACCATTTGCCGAGCACAATCTTCTGTTGATTCCCACCAGACAACGACTTCACTTTTTGTTCCATCGAATGATGCTTGACCCGCAATTTTTGTAAGTATGTCTCGGCGAACGTCTCCTCCTGTTGCTTCGAGATGACAGACCCTTTTGCTCGTTTATCAAGTGTCGGGAGCGACAGATTTTCTCTTAGCGAGAAATCGAGGAGTAAGCCCTCTCCTTTTCGGTCCTCTGTCAAAAACGCGATGCCATGCTTGATGGCGTCGGCCGGAGTTTTGATTCGAATCGGTTTCCCGTTCAGTTTGATGACTCCCCCTTTGTGGGTGTCTGCTCCGAATAAGGCACGCATCACCTCGGTCCGTCCCGCTCCCATCAATCCGGAAAACCCCATGATTTCTCCGGCACGGACGTTGAATGATACGTTGTGGAACCGGTTACCGATTAAATCATCCACCTCGAGCACGACGTCCCCAAGTGTAGCGGTACGTGTCGGATAGCGTTCCCCAATCTCGCGACCGACCATATCGCGCACCGTTTCCTCAAATGAGGTGTCCTGAATCATACGAGTCGAAATGGATTGTCCATCCCGAAGTACCGTGATTCGGTCGCATAAGTCAAAAATCTCTTCCATTCGGTGTGAGATATAGATGATGGACACGCCTTGATCTCGTAAGGCACGAGACACGGCGAAGAGCGCCTGGATTTCGCGATCCGTCAAGGCGGCTGTCGGTTCATCCATGACGATGACCTTCGCATCTGTCATGAGCGCCTTGGCAATCTCAATCATCTGTTGCTGACCGACCGATAAATTGCGTGCCACTTCATCGACATCCATGAAAACGTTCAATTCAGCCAAGTATTCTCGAGCACGTCTTGTCATCTCCTGCTGTTTGACCATCCCGAACGGTCCTGTCAGCTCTCGACCTAAAAACAGATTTTCTGTCACCGTCATCTCCGGTAAGATGTTGAGCTCCTGATGGATGAAGGCGATGCCTTCTTGCTCCGCTTCTTTTGGGTGCTTGAATTGACGTTTCTTCCCATCGATGAGAATCTCTCCTTCATCCTGCGCATGAAGACCCGTCATCACCTTCATCAATGTCGACTTCCCAGCCCCGTTCTCGCCCATAAGCGCATGAATTTCTCCAGGCAACAGTTCGAAATCGACTCCTTTTAAGACGGAGACTGGTCCGAACGACTTATGGATGCCTTTCAACTGAATATGCATCGAATCCCCCCTTAAAAAATGACCCCAGCGTGTAAGGTGACGTTGGCGTAAGGTGTCGCTTCTCCAGTTCGAATGACCACTTTCGCTTTTGCGACCTCTCGTTTGAAGTCTTCATGTGAACACATGTCGATGCTCGCGTATCGTTCTTTCAGTGAATCCGCAATCGTCGGATTATGTGTGAGGATTTCCTCGGCAATTGTGATGCGCTCTACGATCAAATCCGATTCGACTACATCGAGCACCTCAAGAAAGGAAGGGTCGCCGATGCGGAGACTGAGGTCGACCCGCTTGACCCCGTCTGGAATCGGTAACCCGCAATCGGCGATGACGACGCGATCCGTATGCCCGAGGTCGGCAAAGACCTTTGCTAGATGGCTATTCAAAATTCCTTGTTTTTTCATCACACGCGCTCCAATCGTTGTTGTACGTCTTGCCGTGTCGGCATACCACCTTGTGCCCCAAAGCCTTCGACGCTCATGCCGGATGCAACCACGGCAAACCGTACGGCCGTCTCCAAATCATCTTGTTCGATGAGGGAGACAGCGAGTGCACCGTTGAACGTGTCACCAGCTCCTGTTGTGTCGACGACGTTTGCTCGGATGGCCGGCACATGCCGCACGTTTCGTCCGTCGTGGAATCGAACACCATGGACGCCTTCCGTGACGAGTAACTTGTTCGGATAGCGTTTGAGAACATCATCTACGGATATTCCGTTGAATAAGTCACGGCACTCATGTTCGTTCGGCGTCAAGTATGTGACGTCTTCAATCACTTCTGATGGAAGCTGCTGAGAAGGTGCCGGATTGAGCAGCACTGGGATTCCTTTCGCTTTACAGTAAGAGGTCACTTGTTTTACCGTCTCGATTGGAATTTCGAGTTGCAGGAGCACGAACGCCTGCTCGTCGAGAAGATGATCCAGTTCCTCGTCCGTGAAGATAACTTGCTTGTTCGCCGATTGGACGACGACAATTGAATTATCTTCTTCAGCCAATACGATATGGGCTGTACCCGTCACTTCATTCGGTACGACCTGAACGTGCGAAACATCGACGCCATTCTGTTTAAAATTTTCAACAACCTGTTGACCGAACGGGTCGTCCCCTACACAACCGACCATCTGAACTGCACTCCCTAATTTAGAAGCAGCGACTGCCTGGTTCGCGCCTTTCCCCCCTGGAACGGTACGGAACGACTCGCCGATGACGGTTTCCCCTGCTTGCGGACGTTTGTCGGACGTGACGACAAGGTCCATCGATATACTGCCAATGACAACAATGCGTTTCATTCTTTATCTCTCCTTCCGCTTTGTCGTTTGTCTCTCTAACAATGCGACCGGTAATAACATCTCTTTTGGTCGTGTATCTTTCTTCTCAATCAAATCTAGCAATCGCTCGGTCGCGACTCGACCCATCTCGTAGATGGGTTGCACGATGGTCGTCAGTGGCGGGGACGTCATCTCGCCTAGCTCGATTCCGTCATACCCAATGACCTGTAGTTCTTCTGGGACACGAATGTTCCGACGAACGGCTTCCTGCAACACCGCGGCTGCAATCACATCGTTCGCTGCGAAGATGCCATCAAACGGCCAAGCATGGTCGAATAGCTCTTGTGATGCTTTCAATGCATCTTTAAATGTGAACGTAGACTCGGTCATCCCGACGAGTCGATCGCCGGCCACCTCGACAAATCCTTCGGTTCGACGCTTGACCGTTTTAAGATGATCGGGTCCGGCAATATGTGCAAGTCGCATCGCCCCACGCTGTATCAACGTGTCGGCCGCCAACTTCCCACCCTCATATCCGTCCGATATAACCGCATCGATTCCTGCTTTGACGATTCGGTCAAGCGCGACCATTGGTAAATCCAACGTCTCATAATTCGGATTATGCGAATGATTCGTCGTGATAATCAAACCGTCGACATGCATCGTTTGCAAGGCGACTAAATACGTCTGTTCTTTTTCCAGTTGTTCGTCCGTGTTACACAAAACGACTTGGTACCCATGCTGATTGGCGACATCTTCAATTGCCCGAGCCAGCTGTGGAAAGAACGGGTTCGTGATGTCTGGCATGATGAGTCCAATCAAGTTCGACGATTTTTTATAGAGCGAACGTGCGACTCGGTTTGGTGCGTAGTTCAGTTCCGAAATCGCCTTTTCGACTGCTTCTTTCGCCTCTTCGCTCACATATCCGCTTTTATTCATGACGCGTGATACGGTCGCCACTGAGACGTTCGCATGTTTTGCTACTTGTTTGATGGTCGTCATTTGACATCCTCCGTTCTGGAAACGCTTACAAAATCATCTTAATGTGTAACCGGTTACATATCAAGGGATTTTTATGATTTCATGAAAAAACACATTGAAATCATGCTTCAATGTGTAGAGAACGTCGGATTTAATTGGACATGGACGAGGTTTTCTACCGTTCGTCCGTCGAGTCGGGTCAATTCTTGTGTTTTCGTGAACGCATAAGTGAACCCACACTTCTCAACGACGCGTCGCGATTGGTCATTGAAGCTGAAGTATCCGCACCAAATCCGTTCTAGTCCTAACGCTTCAAATCCGAATCGAATCATCGCCTGAACGGCTTCTGGCACGTAACCATTTCCCCAAAAATCTGGACTGAGCACATAACCGATCTCACGCTGTGCATCATGTTGAATCGACGGGTCTGGTCTTCGGTCGTGTAATCCGATGCTACCGATCACTTGCCCGGTCTCTTTCAAGACGATAGCCCACACGTCTTTTTCCTCGATAAACAGTTGAATGACGTCCCTTGTTTCGTCAATCGATTCATGAGGTGCCCAACCGGCCATCGGTCCGACTCGCTCATCTTTTGCATAATGATACATATCCTCTGCATCCTCTAATGTAAATGCTCTTAAGACCAACCGTTCTGTCTCCATCTTGATCATATCAACCCATCCTTTTCCTTCAAGTTGTTTCCTCGACCGACCTAATGGGAAACGTTAGGCGAGGAGGAATGAACATGCCATTTGACTATGATTTAAATTTTGATGAAATCGACTTCCGAAAACAACCCGAACTGTACCGGGTCGGTCGTGGCGAACAAGGGGTACTACTCGTTGAGCCGTATAAAAGTGAGATTTTGCCCCATTGGCGATTCAAGACGCCCGAGATTGCGAAGCAATCTGCCGAAGAAATCATGGAATTGTTTGAAGCGTATCGTGCGAACGACGATTTCGTCGGGATGGACATGTCCCGAAAGTTCATCCAAATGGGGTACACACGAGCCCGACGCTATGCCAATTATAAAGGCGGTCGTAAATATAAAGAAGATGGTGACATCCATGAGCGCGAAATCGACGAAGAGAAGGCAGAGTCTGCCCGCATCTTTAAAACGAATTGGGATCAACTTCGTGCCGATGAGGATTATTTGCGACGTAAAAAGGCACATCAGAAAAAATATGGTTAATCGCGTACCATCACTTGAAACGGAATCTCATTTCGCTCGAACGATGTGATAGTACGAAATCCAACCGTTTCGTATAGATGAATCGCTCGTTCGTTGAAGGAGGCGACAGTCAAGCGAAGCGGTTTTCTCCGTTCCATCGCTCTCTCCATGACGTATGTCACAAACGATTTTCCATATCCTTGTCCCGTCAAATCAGGTCGCATCCCCAATCCGATGTCCGTGAAATCTGACGAATATGGATATGTCGAATTGGGCACTTGAGCCGGGGAACCGATGCAATAAAATCCAATCAGCTCATGCTCCTCTACAATCGCCTGATACGTCATCAACTCGGCGACTCCCTCTTCAGAAGGCGGTTGATTATAAAAGTCATAAGGAGCTCCGTACGTCCATTCTTGAATTTGACCTGCCCATTCACGCGTCATCGGTCGGTGATGCATGCGTCTTCCCTCCGTATTCTTTTCTTACTTCCTATGTAAAAAAGATGAGGTCGCCCTCATCCTTATTTTCGAGTCCATTCTGCCGTCATCGCCACGTCTGCTGCATGCATCAGATTATGAATCGGACAACGTGCCTCGACACCTTTTCGTAATTCGGCAATTCGCTCATCCGATTCAGTCGTATCCAATACGATCTTCATCTGAACTGACTCAAAGTAAGTTCGGACACCTTCCATCCCTTGGAACCCTCTCGGATCGAGTGTCCCTTCCGTCACAAAATGGACACCCTCGTAATCAAAGTTCAAGTCCTGTGCGACATAAGCAATCATGATGGTCGTGCAAGACGATAACGCACCGAGAAGATACTCAAGCGGGTTCGGACCTTTGTTCGTTCCACCGAGTCGTTCCGGCTCATCTACGATAAATGGGGTATGCTCACCTACACGTACAGTCGTCTTGACGCCTCCCGCTTCTCCCTCGGCGCGCATCGTCACTAACGGTCTTTCTGACATGTTCCATCCTCCTCTCCATAATCAAACACTTCTATTTTCCCTTTATTTCGGACCATGTAACGCCTCGTCATAAATCGCATAGTCATTTTTCCCGTCTTGCTTGATTTGGTACATCGCTTGGTCCGCTTTGTGAATGAGCGTATCCAAGTCCGTCCCTTGGTCCGGCGCATGACTGACCCCAATACTCGCCCGAATCGGAATCGACACATCGGACGTTTGGTACGGGTTTTGATTTAACGTCATCTGAAGTTTATGAATAAATGCGAGCACTTCAGATTCCGTCAGATCGACTAAGTAGATATAAAACTCATCGCCTCCAACACGGGAAGCCAAGCCGACATCTCGCGTTGATGCTTCTAACAATCCACCTAAATGCGTTAAGAAATGATCGCCCTCTTGGTGACCATACGTATCATTGACCGCTTTGAAACCGTCCAAATCAATAATCAATAACGACAGCCTCGAGGAACTAAGCAACGCATGGTCTGCCCGTTCATAAAATGCACGTCGGTTGGCCAACTTCGTCAGTGGGTCATGATAAGCGAAGAAACGGATTGTTTGCTCGGCTTCTTTAAACGAGTGAACATCCCGAATGATGATCATCCCGTGAATCGTGCGGTCGATATCGACGAAGTCCCCATCAATGACGACATACCGTTCTTGGCCGGATTTCGTCACAATCTTCGTTTCGAACTCTAAAAACTTTTTCCGTGTCCGAAAGTGTTGACTGTAGTGCTCCATCCACTCCATCTTTTTCTTTTCTGGCAACAAATCGACGAAGCGTTCATTCACGACACGGACCGTATGAAACAATGTTCGCGCAGCAGGATTCGCACTTTCCACTTTTCCATCGGGATCAATCAATAAGATGGCAGATGGATTCAAGTTATACAGTGTCCCAAATCGTTTCACGTAAGAGGTCAAGAAATCTAAACGATTCATCGCGATGACCAACGCGACTGCCCAAACGAGTCCTCCATACATATAAGAGTACGGCGGAATGAACCCGCGGAATTGAAAATAACCGAAGACAACATCCCACAACAATACGACATTCGCCGTCCAAAAGAGCATGCGCAACACGCGTTGGTGCTCACTTCGTTCTGCACGTTTGAGGGCATAAAAAATGAGCCCGATGATCAAGATGTGAAAGATGTTACCGACGGTCAACGTAATCAAATACGATGAATTGAACTCGGGATAAATCCATATCCCCACTTGCTCAAACTGTTGACTGTTGATGATGTTCTCTCGCCGGATATACGTCAATATAACGGGAATCAGAGGTAAGTACACGACCCATGGATAGAGCCACTTCGGTGCCTTCGCGCCGACGCCTGTGATGCTCAATATGAAATGAACAGAGAAGATAAAAATGAAAATCCCGGCGTTCCCAAACCAATAGGCAATGAGTGCCGGACTATATTCAATCGGAGAAAGATGGCGAACGAATTCCGCTAAGAAAAGCATCGAATAGCCAAACACAAACAGGCTCAGCAAACGATGCTCGACTTTATTCGGATTTCGTTGAAAGACATCGAGTGCTAAAAAGCCGAGTAAAAATGACGGCAACAAATAGACCGCCAGATAAATGAACATCTCGGTCATGCGGAACCTCCTCACCTATTCATATTCTTCATTTCGCTATTCTGCTGACTTTTCCCTCTTTAACGCGACAAAAAACGGGATGAACCACATCCCGTTCTTCATTCGACACATTATAACGTTTCTTCGATTGGGGTATCCCCTTTGATCAAATCAATCGCTTTGTTCTGCGCATTTGCATGGTTATGGAGGACATGCACCAAGAATGATGCCACGTCTTCGCGTGGAATCTCTCCACTTCCCTCGAATTGCGTGTTCACTTTGCCCGTTCCTGCATCATCTGTCAATGCACCCGGACGTACAATCGTATACGTGAGTCCACTCTGTTCGAGTAAACGGTCGGCATGATGCTTCGCTACGTAGTACGGTTTCATCGAATCTGGCCAAGCCGAGCGATTCTCTGCTTTCAAGGCACTGACCATGACGAAGTGTTTGATGTTCCCGTTCGCTTGTGCCGCCTCGATACTCTTTGCTGCACCGTCTAGGTCAATCAAGAGCGTCTTGTCTGCGCCGGTACTTCCACCAGAACCAGCCGCGAACACGATGACGTCCATTCCATCGATGGCTTTCTGTAAATCTTCTACCGAACCTTCAAGGTCACCGAGTACCGCGTTGTATCCTTTTGACTTGAAATCCTCGAGCTGCTCTTCTTTACGAACCATCGCTGTGACGTGATGCTTCCCTTCATTGTGTAATTTTTCGACAAACTGACGGCCAATCTGACCGTTTGCACCGATAACAAATACGTTCATCTGTCTTCCTCCTCAAAAATTGAATTCAGAGACAAGCGAAACGCCGGGTAGCCGTTGCTACATCCGGTGCAGAAGCGATGGCAGAGATGACGGCAACACCGTCAGCCCCGTCAGCCATAATAGCAGGGACATGCTCTGGACGAATGCCCCCGATCCCCACAATCGGAAGCATTGGGTGGTGTCGGCGAACTTGTTGAATCAGTTCCGTACCACGCACTTGTCCTGCATCCAACTTACTTTGCGTCTCATGAATCGGACCGATGCCGACATAATCTGCAAATGGAAGAGCCGTTCTGACTTCCTCCATCGTATGGACAGACACCCCCAACCATTTATCTGGTCCTAGCCGTTCTCGAACCTGTTTGGCAGGTAAGTCATCCTGTCCAACGTGGATGCCATCCGCGTCAATCGCGAGCGCCAAGTCGACGTCGTCATTGACGATGAACGGAACACCCGCTTCTCGACACAGACGGTGGAGCGTCCTTGCCATTGCTTCTTTTTCATCTCCATACAATGCATCTTTACCTTTTTCGCGAAATTGAAAACATGTCACACCACATCGAAGAGCCGTTTTGACGGTCGCTACCAAATCAGATGCGTCCGTCGTTCCACACACAAAGTAAAGGCGAAGCTGCTTAGCGAGCACTTGTTTCGTACATGACGTCAACGGTAATCACCTCTTCTTTCGCTAAACGATGTCCCCAATGATTCGTCGGTCCATGCCCCTGTCCAAGCGATAGTCCATGTGCAATCGCCTGATGAATAAACTGCTTCGCATCTACGACGGCTTGGCGTAGTGTCTTCCCATACGCTAGTTCGGCCGTCAATGCGGCAGAGAACGTACATCCCGTCCCGTGCGTATCTTTCGTCTGGATTCGAGGGGCCTTTACTTGAAACGCTTCAGTTCCAGTCATGATTAAATCAACAGCATCCTCTTCTTCCGTGTGCCCACCTTTAATAATGACGACATCGACGCCGAGATGCTGAATCGCCTGCGCGGCTTTCATGCGGTCTGCCTCGGTTCGAATTGTCATTCCAGCAAGTACTTCTGCTTCAGGAATATTCGGGGTCACGACTGTCGCCTGTGGTAGCAGCTTCGTGCGCAGTGCTTCGACCGCACTTTCTTGTAACAAAGAAGCGCCTCCTTTTGCCACCATGACTGGGTCGACCACCACATGCTCGAAACGGTGACGTTCAAGCGCATTCGCTATCTCTTCAATCCGCTCTGCATCCACCAACATCCCGGTTTTACAGGCAGTGATGTTAAAATCATCCGCTACCGCATCAATTTGTTGGATAATCATTTCCGTGGAAATCGCCTCGATTCCATGAACACCAAGTGTATTTTGCGCGGTGATGGCAGTAATCACGCTCGTCCCGAACACACCGAGTTCTTGAAATGTTTTGAGATCGGCTTGAACCCCAGCTCCGCCCCCTGAGTCAGATCCTGCAATCGTCAACACTTGCGGTCTCATGATGTCGACACCTCGATTCGATTCGTCGGGATGGCATGTTGCTTCAATTGATGGAGCGCATTTAAAAAGTGAATCGGGAAGTCTCCCGGTCCTTCTGCCCGTTCACTCGCTAACTCCCCGCAGTAGGCATAGCCTGACATGGCGGTCACTGTCGCTTTGAGGGCATTTTTTTCGACCGCTAGACAAGCTCCGACCACTGCACTGAGTAAACACCCCGTACCGGTCGTCTCAGTCATCCGTTTCGTCCCGCCTCGTATTTCCATGACGACACTCCCATCACTGACCATATCTTCTTTTCCAGTCACGGCCACGACACATCCGTATCGTTTCGCCGCTTCAAGCGCCAATTGTCGCGGTTCACATGCACCGTCACCCGCATCGACGCCACGAGCCGCCCAATCGACACCAATCAATGTCGCAATCTCTCCTGCATTTCCTCGAATGACCGACACACGAACGTGACGCAAAATGCGTTCGACCACATCTCGTCGAAATGACGTCGCTCCGACTCCGACTGGGTCGAGGACAATGGGACATCCGGCTTCATTCGCCGCCTGCCCTGCTCGAATCATCGTTGCTTCGGTCATTGTTCCAAGTGTCCCGATATTTAACACGAGCGCATCGCTCACGAATGTCATCTCTGCTACTTCTTCAATCGCGTCTGCCATCACTGGAGAGGCGCCGATTGCGAGCAGTCCATTCGCCGAAAAATTCGCCACAACCGTG
Source organism: Exiguobacterium sp. s22 (assembly GCF_018617455.1). Taxonomy (GTDB): domain Bacteria; phylum Bacillota; class Bacilli; order Exiguobacteriales; family Exiguobacteriaceae; genus Exiguobacterium. Next base: position 55,664 of record NZ_JACSKD010000008.1, on the reverse strand, counting down.
TTTGTGATGTTGTGGATCAACGGAGCCTGTTGTCGAACCTCGTTCCAAATCTCATGTCTCATTGGTTGACCTCCTGCGACAAGGTCCACGACTCAAGCGTCCACGCCATTTCCCAAAAGGCGACTTCGTAATAGCAACTCTTCAAGAACAGTTTCGTATAACGTACGCGCTCCTCCTCCGTCGCCTGACCAGCCAGTTCATCCAATCGATCGATTTGTTCTTCCACCAATTCACGGAACCACTCTGAACCGTACGTCGCAATCCAGGCCGAATAAATCGGATGGTCCGGACGCTTGTCTTTCAGACGTTCGCCAATCTCGTAATACACCCAGTAGCATGGAAGAATCGACGCCAATACGTCTCCGAGTGTCGGGCCTGCCTGCTGCATATGGAGCGCATACGCATAAGCGGTCGGGGCCGGTTCAAAGGTCGCCAATTCGACATCCGTCACGTTAAGCATCGTAAAGAACTCTCGATGGAGTGAGAGTTCCGCTTCGATTGTGTGTAAGGCATGCGTTAAAAAGCGGCTCGATAACTCCATCGTCGGTGCGAGGGTTGCTCCTTTGGCCTGTACTCTTGAAAACTGATTCAAATAGTATGAGTCTTGCATGACGTAATGTCTGAATTTCTTCACATCGAGCGTTCCTTCTCCGAGTGAACGAACAAATGGGTGATGAAAGCTTGCTTCAAACAATCCATCTGCCTCTTGACGTAAGTGATCTGTGAATTTCATCTAAATTCCCCCTTATGATAGTCAAAAAGACGCCGCCTCCCATAACGGAAGCGGCGTCTCGAACAGTCATATCTAGGTGAAGCCATATGAGTCGTCTCGCCCACTTCCCTACGCTAGCGTGAACTAGATCAGGTTCGAAGGGTCTGGACCGTGTCCATCTCAGCCGCGTGACGCGACTCCCCTAGTGGCAAACATTATGAAATTCAGTCGTCTTCGACCACATTCTATCAATCTTTTTATCAATTGCAAACCTTTTCCGATTCTGTTTCTCATTTTCTGCTTCGGGAATGGGTAAGTGAACCTATTTACTTGAAAAGGATGTGTCCGGATTGAATACGATTTTATTAACCATTGCATTACTCTTCATCAGTTTAAACGTATTTTGGTTTTTCAAACGTCAAACGTACAAGCAAACAGGATTTGACGGGAGATTGTTCGCTCAGTTGTTCGTTAGCCTATTTGGTGTCATGTTAGGATTCACATTGATTTATTATGCTTTGTCTCGTGATTCAGTCATTCTCGTGACTTCACTCGAATCCATGAATGCCGTCGAACCAACGTGGGACAATTTATTGTATTTTAGCGGTGTCACTTTACTGTCCATCGGGTTTGGTGATTTGTTACCAATCGGATTGACCCGATTATTCGCCATCCTCGAGGGCGCTATCGGTATTTTGTTACCGAGTGCTTTCTTTATCAAATCGATTTATCAAAAAGACAAGTGAACATGCCCTAGCGCCCCGTGATAAGCAAAAACATATTCAATGCGACGAGACCGAGGGGAAGCATCGCAACCAAAATGATTGGCCATTTCTTTAAACGAATACCGACAAAGAGGACCAGACTTCCGACAAGTAGGGCAATAAATGTCGTATATGGATTCATGAAAAAACGCTCCTTTCTCTATAAGGAGCGTTTCCCGGCTCTCGCCGTCATTAATCGTTTGAATGTCGAAGTGTAGCACATGCGGCACGGACGCGTCTGGCTTCTTCTTCCCGGAAGACGAAATCACCTTGTTCCGCGACACGCTGCGCGCAAAAGAAGAAGAGTGATTGCAGGCGGTCATGTGTGTCTTCGATCGCGCTCAGCTCAGCCGAGGCATACGTCGCCGTGAGCATCTCCCACAATTCTTCTGGCAAGTGGTCGCGCATCCCGTCGCCCGATTTCCCAAGATTCACAGAAAAGTTCGTCGCATAGCCGATGTTCCATTCCATCATCTGCCGGAGCATGTTCCGCATGATATCGAGGTGGTCGAGCGCGTATAACACCTGGTGTCGCTTGATTCCTTTGACAACATAAAGTGACACCCACCAAAACTCATTCCAACATGCCGCATACTCGTCAGCAGACGGACGTTTCACACGATACGACATGTCTGACGGCGTGACGACCGGATGATGATCTCGGTCAAAGATTATTTGACTGAGCGAGTCGGCTTCAATCATCCTTTCAAGTTGATCCACACTTCGAATCGTCAAATCAATCCGATGTCCGTCCACATATTGCACTAAAAACGTTATATGTCGTTCGGAATCAGTCGTTTCAGGTGTCTGCATGATTAATACCTCTCCACATGTGTCAATCCATGAGCGATCGGCCGCAACCGCTCGGACGTCTTCCACATAAAAGGCAAGGTCGACATCCTGGTACGGGTCTGGTCGGATGTTCGGATTGACGAGTGAGCCGTTCAAGACGACCGTTCGAATGTGCTCACGTTCTTTTGCGAACGCGATTAACTGTTCAATGATTTGTTCTGGTTTCATTCTACAATCGCCCCCAATGAGCGCGCGACTTGAATCGCCTGCATCGCGTCTAGTTTTGTTTGTTGTAACGTCACGTTCGAAAAATCAACCCCGTCGACGAGTGCCCCTCTGAAGTCGGCACCACGGCACACCGCATGTTGAAGTGTCGCCCGTGACAAGTCCGCCTGATGCCACACCGTCTCGGTCAAGTCCGTTCCATACAGGTCCGCCTCGACCAAACGAACGTGGGACCAATCCATTTTTTTGAGCGACACGTGACGAAGGTTGACGAACGACCAGTCCCCCTCTGTTACAAGAACACCTTCAAACTGACTTTCTTCAAAAGATGACCCGGTCATTTTACATTGTTCAAACTCACTCGTGAACAAGTTGGCACCATGAAACTGACAGTTCAAAAATGAACTCCCGACATGACGGGATGCATTCCATTTCGAATCCGTGAAATCACAGTTGATGAACTGACAGCGTTCCGTCTGTAGTTCCGTCGCATCAACGTATGTGAAGCGACAGTTCTCGAACGTGACGTGTGACAACACTTCGTCACGGAGTGTCACGTCACGAAAATCTTCATCTCGATAGTGCGTATGTGGTTGAAACATATGATCCCTCCTTCAGGTATACTAGAACAGATTACAATGATTGGAAGTGATATAGATGGATCTCGTATTCCCTACTGAACACGGCGTTTTCAATTACCGCGTTGCCGGTATTTTTGTGAAAGACGGTCACGTATTGATTCACCGAAACGTCCGGGATGACTTTTGGGCATTACCCGGCGGTCGCGTCACGCTCGGTGAAGAGGCTGCCGCGGCTCTCGCACGCGAGTTGTATGAAGAATTAAACATGCGTGTGACCGATACCTCATTCGCCTTCGTGCACGAGAACTTGTTTACCTATAATGACCAGCCGTTTCATGAGATTGGACTATACTTTTATGTAAATGGTGACCTCCCGCTCCAAGACGGAGACTTCTATGGACCCGAAGGAGATCACCTGATTTATCGTTGGCAAAAGCTTGACCGTCTTCAAGACGTCACGCTCTATCCGAAAGTACTTGCTCAACTACCAAATCGCTTGCCCGCTCATTCACTCAATCCGTCTTGAACTTAGAGTAGCGATTTCAACTCATGTAAATGTTGAATCTCATACGTCGACTCGATCGTCGCGGCCACTTCGTTCGGATTGAACCAACACGTATCCAACCCATACATCCGCCCACCGGCGATATCTGCCGTGACCGAGTCACCGATAATCAATCCTTTCTCTGGCGCTACATTCGGGATTCGGTCGAAAACATAGTCAAAGAACGGCTTCATCGGTTTTTGCGAACCGGTCGCATCCGATACGAAGACATCTTGGAAGTACGGCAATAGTCCCGATGACTCTAGCCGTTTGAATTGCGTCTCCGTCACACCGTTTGTGACGATATAGAGCGGATAGTCGTTGCTCAGCTTTTGAACGACCTCCAAAGCACCATCAACCATATGCACACCTGCATGTAAATAGTCACGATATTGCTGTTCGACCTGCGGACCGTCGACCGTGAGTCCGAGCGAATCGAACAGTTTCGTATGTCGACCGACGAGTACCTCCTCACGGTCCACTTCGCCGAGTTCAAATGCGCGCCATAGGCCCGTGTTGATGTCGACATAGCGCGCTTTCACCTCATCCGTCATCCGGACGTTGTAGGATGCAAGTAACTGCTCAAGTGCGACATGTTCACTTTGTTTAAAGTCTAATAGCGTGTCATCAATATCAAATAAAATCGCTTCATAACGTTTCATATCTCTTTCTAACCCCTCTCTTCGTCTAACTGTACAGGAAGTAGAAACGAACATCAAAAAAGGGAGATATGACGTATCCCCCTCTCAATGTCTATTAGATGACTAGTTTGATTTTTGAGCTCCATAATTAATCAATATCACGAGTACCCCAATCAATATCGCGACCGACCATGCGTGAACGACCCCACTGAGCGTTAACGGCTTGAAGAAGTATCCCCAATCGTTCTCAAACAAGTAGGCCAAATAAACCGACACACCATACGATCCAAGCAAGGAAGCTAATACAAAGCGTATTTGCAAATGTCTCAAAGATTGTTTTGTTACCCACCAAATGATCACCGGTACAATCAAATATCCAAATGGAAAACCCTATACATAATCCATTGCCGCCACAAAAAATGCCCAAGGCACGAAGAGGAATAAACTCACACAGCAAGTTTTCATCGTCTGCTCCTAAACTTGTTGAATTTACTTGATTCAAGTTTACCAAATCCAATACATTGATATGTTTATTTTTCTAGAACAAGTGAATACTTCTTATGGTGAAGAAAAAACAAAGGAGTGTTCAAATATGCATACAGATTTTACGAACATGTACATCAATGGTGAGTGGGTAAATGGATCAAGTGAAAAGTCGATCGACAACGTCAATCCGTTCTCGAACGAGACGCTCTTCTCGATTCAATCAGCGGATGAAGAGGACTTGAATCGTGCTTATGAAGCAGCCAAAGCATCTCAGACGGACTGGGCCGACATGCTTCCACAAGCACGACGTGAGTTGATTGAGAAGTTTGCCCAGCTGACGATGGACAACAAAGACTTTATCGTCGACTGGCTCGTGAAAGAGTCCGGTAGTACACGCATCAAAGCAGAGAGTGAGTTCGCCGCATCAATGGCCATCGTCAAAGAAGCCGCGACGTTCCCTTTCCGTATGGACGGGCTCATCAAACCTTCGATCGTGCCGAATAAAGAGAACCGGGTATATCGCAAACCACTTGGGGTCATCGGCATCATCAGCCCATGGAACTTCCCGTTCCACTTGGCTGTCCGTTCAATCGTGACAGCTCTCGCGACGGGGAATACGGCCGTCGTCAAACCGGCCACGGCGACACCGGTCACAGGTGGTCTCCTATTCGCATCCCTCTTCGAAGAAGCAGGTCTTCCGAAAGGTGTGCTCAACGTTGTCGTCGGACGGGGGTCTGAAATCGGGGACGCCATCGTCGAACACCCAATCCCGCGCCTCATCTCGTTCACAGGTTCGACTGAGGTTGGTCAAGGGATTGCGGAAAAGGCAGGTCGTTTGTTGAAGAAAACAGCACTTGAACTCGGTGGGAATAACGTGTTTGTCGTTCTCGATGATGCCGACCTCGACCGTGCCGTCGAATCAGCCGTCTACAGCAAGTTCTTCCACCAAGGACAAATCTGTATGTCGACGAACCGAATTCTCGTCGCCGAATCGATTCATGACGAGTTCGTGGAGCGTTATGTCGAGCGCGTTAAACAGTTGAAGGCAGGTAACCCGAATGAAAAAGATACGCAAGTCGGCCCGCTCATCGACCACGATCAAGTCGATCGCATCTTAGACCAAATCGAGAAAACGGTTGATGCCGGTGCGACCGTTCATACTGGCGGGACAGCGGACGGCAACGTCCTCGAACCGACCGTCCTCAGTGGCGTCACGAATGACATGCCGCTCGCGAAAAACGAAATATTCGGTCCTGTCGCGGTCATCCTTTCGTTTAAAGATGACGAAGAGGCTGTCCGTCTTTCGAACGAATTACCGTATGGATTGAGCGGTGCTGTCCACGGCTCGGTTTATCGTGCAACCAATTTTGCACGGAAAGTCGAAACCGGCATGATTCACGTCAACGACCAATCGGTCAATGATGAACCACACATGCCGTTCGGGGGCGAGAAAAACTCTGGTCTCGGACGATTCAACGGTGAATGGGTACTCGAAGAGTTCACGACGCTCCAATGGGTGTCCATCATGCATGAACGTCGCGAGTATAAACCATTCTTCTCGTAATACAAAAAGTGTTTCGGCAACTCGCCGAAACACTTTTTTAGATTTTCTTCACGAACTCCGACTTCAGTTTCATCGCACCAAGTCCCTCGATTTTACAATCGATGTCATGGTCACCTTCCACGAGTCGAATCCCTTTCACTTTCGTTCCTTGTTTGACGACAAGCGAGGTCCCTTTCACTTTCAAATCCTTAATCACGGTGACGGTGTCTCCGTCTTGAAGTGGGTTTCCGTTCGCATCTTTGATTTGTGAAGCCGCTTCCGCTTCTGCCGCCTCGCTCGGTGACCATTCATAGGCACATTCCGGGCATACGAGCAACGGTCCATCCTCGTATACATAAGATGATTGGCATTTTGGGCAATTCGGATACTCAGTCATTCCATTTCCTCCATTCGATTCACTCGTTCCAGTATATCGTATGGTAGCTCAGTCTTTCTAGACCGTTCATTCTTCTGTAGGCGATGCAGGACCTTCTAAATCAAGTTGATAAAACGATAAATCGAGCCATTTGCCAAACTTATATCCGGCATTTCGAATCGTTCCTGAATGTACGAATCCGACTTTTTCGTGGGCACGAATACTCGTCACGTTCGACGCGTCGATTCCACCAATCACCGTTTTCATTCCTCTCGCTTCAGCAATACGGATAATTTCTTTTAACAGTTTGTTGCCAATTCCTTTCCCGCGGTAACCGGGATGCACGTATACGGAATGCTCGACCGTGTAGTGATACGCTGGCCACGGGCGGAATGGCCCGAACGTCGCAAACCCCATGACCACATCATCCTCGACCCACACGATGATCGGACAGTCTTGCTCTTTCTTCTCCTCATACCAGGCGACCCTGTTCTCGAGCGTCACCGGTTGATAGTGATAGACGGCCGTACTGTTTACAATCGCATCATTGTAAATATGTAAAATCATTTGAAGGTCATCTCGTCGACAATTGCGAATCATCCCCATACCACCTTTTCGTTTTTTTCATTATACGAATCCCCTCTTCAAAAGACACGAAAAAAGTGACCGGTCCCAACCGGTCACTCAACTCATGCGGCCAAGCGGTCACACATCGAGGCACATTCTGTACAGACACGCGCACATTCCTGGCAATGTGCGTGCTTATGTTTTCCACACTCCTGTGCGCATGCTTTGCAGATGACCGCACACGCTCGCGCGAGTTCAGGAACGAATGCCGAGTCACGCGTCATCGCCTCGGCAAGAAACGCACAGGCAGCGGCACATTCGCGATCCAGTCGGATACAATCGACCATCATCTGTACATCTTTTTCTTCTAAACAAGATTCTAGACAGTAGTTGCACGTTTCCACACATTCGTGGAGCACTTCAAGTTCGTTCGCATAGATTCGATGAGCCATACATCATTCCCCTTTCGCTTCTTCAACTTTAGACACGTTACTCCTGTTCCCTAATCGGCGAAAGAAAAACGACCCGGTTCAAGAATCCGGGTCGTTCACGAACTTACGATACAAGTAAGCGATTCGATTCAGCAATGACTCATCATATTGTTTCGGCATGAAACGATAGCGATACAATCGATACATTCGCTTCAAGTCTTCCCACTGATGATCGATTTGTTGCCCTTGTCTGAAGCGTGCCAAATCAATCAAGAATATCTGTCCGTTCGGGGTCAAAATAATGTTTCGTAAATGGACATCAGACGGGGTCAGTCCTAACAACCGCGCTTGTCGAAGCGCTTCATCCACTACCCCGATGTAAGACGGGTCAATCCAGACGCCTTCCGTCAGACACTCAAATAGCGTCTTTCCTTCGATGTAATCCATCACGATATATGACGCACCAGACTCATAGCACTTCGGAAAGTAAGGGAGCCCCTTTAGTTTTTCATAGATTGCCGCTTCTTCAGTTGCGATTTGTTCATAACCTGGAAAGAATACTTTGATAACACGATCCTTTTCCTTTAAACGAAACACGGCCGCACTTCGTCCGATGCCATGTAAACGAAGATCTGGGTGCATCGCGGTTACCTGAAACGAGTCACCTACTCGTTCGAAGGTGACATCTGCATATTGTTTATAGTTACTCATCCGTCACGCCTCTTCCTTCATTCTCTTCCCTTTCATCATAACGCATTCAAGCTCATTTGACGTTAAAACTGCTCGAGTTGGTGACAAGTGACGTCCTTTCTCGTAAGACGTATAATGAAGAGCGACTGACAACTAAGGAGGAGTTATAATGCAGCGCATCGCTTTGACAGAAGAATTATCATTCTCACGCATCGTCCATGGGATGTGGCGTCTCGCTGATTGGGACATGACCCCACAGGAACGCCTCACGTTTATCGAACAATGTCTTGAGCTTGGCATCACGACATTTGATCATGCGGATATTTATGGCGGTTACACATGTGAAGGCTTGTTTGGGGAGGCCATAAAATTAAAGCCTGAACTCCGAGACAAGATGGAGATTGTCACAAAGACCGGAATTAAATTGACAGGTTCGTTCAATCCGGACCAAACACTCAATTATTACGACACGACAAAAGAGCATATCATCGCGCAAGCAGAGCGTTCGTTAAAAGAGTTGGCAATTGATCATATTGATACGTTACTTATCCACCGTCCAGACCCACTCATGAACCCTGATGAAGTGGCCGAGGCTTTCATTACGTTGCGTGATAGCGGTAAAGTACGTGAGTTTGGCGTATCCAACCACGTGCCATCGACACAGAACTTGCTCCAATCACGACTCCCGTTCCAACTCGTGACGAATCAACTCGAACTATCTCCGATGCAATTGAAGCACTTCGAAGACGGATCGGTCGACCTTTGTCACGAAAAACGGATGCCGCTCATGGCTTGGAGCCCGCTTGCTGGAGGTCAACTCTTCAAAGACGAACAGTACGCACCCCTTCGTGAAAAACTTGAGGAAATCCGTGCACGTCACAACGCGAGCGGGATTGACTCGATCGTATATGCGTGGCTCGTCAAACACCCTGCGAACATCATGCCAATCATCGGATCAGGAAAAATCGAGCGTGTTCAGACAGGTGTCGATGCTCTTCAAATCGACCTCACACGAGAAGAATGGTTTGAAATTTTGAAGGCGGCACGCGGACGAGATGTCGATTAAAGGGACCTTCATCAAATAAATCCCACCGAATTATAACGTAGCAATTTAGAAGAAAAATTACCTTTTTCTAAAATTGCATGACACCAACGATTTTTCGTCAAAAATCGACACCGCTAAAGAGTCAAAAAGTAAAAATAAGACATAATTGGTTTTTCTCCCCGTTCAGTTCAAGTCGAACGGGTTTTTTGATTTTTTTTCGAAATAACAAATTAATTTTCCTAAGACTAAAGTCACAAAAAAATGGTGCTAGAATGGTGAAAGTGATTCACCAAAGGAGAGTACCGATGTGAAAAAGTACCTGATTTTCAGTACCCTCGTTATCCTATTTTTCTTATTCGGATGCGAGGAAGAACGCGCACTCCGACTCCAACCCGCTCCTGAATATTATCAAGGACGTGCCCTGTTACCTAATGGACAGCAAATCGAAATGCCAGAATCCGATCGCGCCGCTATTATTGAGATGTGTCAACCAGACCATGCGATTCCGACGATTCCAAACGGTGAACGACGTTGGCTCGGGACGATCACATTGACACAACCACTGACCGATTCTGCCGCCAATGCTAACTTTCCGACAGCAACTTTTTTCACTGTCGAAAATAAATCCTATGTACAATGTCAGCTCGATTCCATCACGTATGTTACAAAAATCACCACACTACCTGAGAGTTTAAATGACGCCCAATATGCAGCAAAAACGTATCCGAATGTTTCAAAATTCCGATTTGCAGAGCCACATGAATATGAGCACTTTGCACAAGAGATGCAAAAACCGATAGGTAATGAGCCCTATCCAGAAAGAAAAGGGATTGAACATACTCTTTTCCACATCACGATGCCCTTTACCGGGGAATTTGAACTCACTTTTACATCATCTGAAGGCGAAGACCACTTGAAAATTCCAATTGATTCCTCGCACCCTCCCTATTTGTCGATTGGACTCGGGACAGAGGAATCCGATGATGCGTTACAATATGCGATTTATACGAGCCAGGATCAAAATAACTATCAAGAGGTATTGCGACCGAAAGATGCGCAGATTTCACAAATGTTCGGGGCAAAGACAGCTCCGCAACTTCCTTCTGTTCTTGTACCCGGGCATGAATATTCGCTCTATAGTTTTACATTCATGAAAGATGGAACGGCCCATCGCCAGAATGTCTCACTTACGTATCATGAACCCCAGTTACTCTATGGGAAAGAATTGAACGAACAGATTCACCATAAATTAAGCAGTCAACGTCATGTTATTTTTCATGATTTGGCGCTTCTCGGTACAGAATCGAAAGATGAATCCTTCTTACATCATGTGGGGCACGATGAAATGGAATTCATTTTCGGCGCAATCAAACGAGCAAATGCAACTGCCTATGCAGGAAAACCCGCTCCAACACCGTATGTCACGTTGTTTCAAGGCGTATGTGCCCAAACATTCGATGTCAGCTATGATGGTGCCGATGTGTATGTGACCAATTCAGAGACAGGCGCCCATTTTAAGCTATTACGTGAGGACGCCATCAAGTGGTATAACCTGTTTGAACAAAACACATAATCCGACAGATGCGAACGCATCTGTCTTTTTGCATATTCACGAGGCAAATCTCGTTCGATGGAACACATTTTTTGGGAAGATAAGAAAGGAAAGGAGTGAATCATTTTGACAAATCCATTTATTCGAGACGTGAACCGTCATTGGCGGGTCTCTTACCGACAAAACGGATATCCACACGTTCAACAGGGCTGGGTGTTGCCACCGGAACAAAAAGAGGAATTTGATCCGTTTATTTTGATGGCAGAAGACTGGTTCAAGCGTGGGACGTTTTCGGACCATCCCCATCGTGGTTTCCAAACCATCACGTATGTCATCGATGGTCGCCTTGAACATATTGATAATCATGGAGGACATTCGATATTGGACGCCGGTGACGTTCAATATATGAATGCCGGATGGGCTGCCCGTCACGCCGAAGAAGCGGTCGACGATGATTTGATTCATACGCTTCAGCTTTGGTTGAATTTGCCGAAGTCGTTAAAAACGACAACGACTTCCTATCAGAACGTATACGTCGAGGACGCACCCGTCGTTCCCTTCGACGGCGGACAACTTCGCGTCTATTCCGGCGAAATCGCGGGCGTAAAAGGACCGATGGAAAGCCTCGTCCCCATCACGATGACAGAAATATCATTGAAGGAAGGCAGCGAATACGAACACATCTTGCCTGCGAATCATAACAGCTTTTTATATGTTTTAGCTGGGTCTGTAGAAGTCGGAACGTCCAACACGCCACTTACCAAAACGGACGTGGCGACGCTTACGTTCGATGAAACATCTGAGGCGATAAGCACACTTCGACTGAAGGCCACGACACGTACACGCCTCCTTGTCTATTCCGGAAAGCCGATTCGAGAAGAGTATATCGCGCACGGTCCATTCGTGATGAATACGGAAGAAGAGATTCGCCAAGCTTTTCGTGATTATCATAGTGGCGTGTTCGGTCCTCCAGCGGTGAAATAAACAAAGGGAGCCTCTCGATTCGAGAGCTCCCTTTCCTGATTATGAGCGATCTGGTTGTAACACCGTCTGTTGTGTGGGTACGTTCCCGATCGGTACGGTACGCTCGACGAGCACATAACGTTTCCCTTCCACTTCGAACTTGCGGTCCCCAAGATAGTTAGCGGACTTTCCATCTTCATATAATTTCGCCAAAATGGCCGGCACGTATTCCTCAAGTTTCGTATAGTGCTCATCGAGGGTCATCACGATATTGCCACCTTTATATCCGAGCCAGTAACTATAAAAGAACCAACCTAATGACAATACTCCAAGAATACCGATTCCGATTGTAAGTAATTCCATCATTTCATTCCTCCAATTTTTTCATGACAATCTGACGTTTCGGGACAAATCCAAGCTCGCTGTAAAAAGAGGCAGCATCTGTGTTGACCATCCAGTAGTCCAGTTCGATTGTTCTAAAATGATGGGCTAATGCCCAACGCTCCATCCATTCCATCACGCGCCGACCGTATCCTTTCCGCTGATACATCGGGTCAATGCTGATATGATGAATATAAATCGTTCGAACGGATTGACGGAATGCAGTCGCCTCACCCACCTTCTCCTCAAACCATATGTAGCCGATTGGAGTTGCTTCAAGCTCCATCACCATATAATGATGACCCGGTCGTCCAATCAGCGTCAAAAAAGCTTCATACATCTTCTCTTCCTCATACTCCGCAAAAAAAGACGAATTCATATGGACGTGATGCTCATGGATGGAACGATTCAACCGTGCGATGAGACGGGCATCAATCGTAGGGGTAAATGTGATTTCCATCATCCGGTATAGTTTGAATGGTTTCGATCTTCGTTTACACCGTGCGGTTTTTCAGTTCCGCGCAACGTATGCTCACTCGAAGCCTCCGTTCCTTTCCCATTTAGGCGACGTTGAAGCGGACGGGCCAAAAAGTAACCAATCAAGAGCGAACTAGGTAAGACGAGAAAAAATGTACCGAGCAATGTCAACATATATCCTTTGTCCGAGTCTCCGGCAATCGCGCGGAGGACAAAGAACAGACCGACGAAAACAAGTGCGGCCAAAGCGTATTCCACACATTTCCCGAGAAATCGTTTCACACGACATCTCCCCCTTCAAGGTTTGATGTATTATACGACCATTTCCATAAAAAGGTTTCACTCGTCTTGATTTTCTTTATACCAATTCGTCGCCAACCGTTCCGTCTCGATAATCCAATCATGCTTTCCTTGAATGTATCCTTCCATGTCATCTGGATGCTGTGCCGCTAGTTGAAGCTTCAGCTCACCATACGCATCGCGAACTTCAGGATAAGCTCGCAAGTAATCCCGGAAGGCCAGGTGTCTTATGACATCTGGATTCCCTTCTTCAAACACATGCACGTGAACCGTCCGTTCTTCTTCTCCTTTACGGAAATAGCGACGCTTCGGAATCCCATATTCACCAAGTCCGCGGTACCCGAGTGCCTCCATCCGCTCCGTGTAGTCGTCGACTCGTTTGATGTCCCGTACGACCGGCATCATGTCGATGATTGGTTTTGCCGCCAATCCTTCGACCGATGTGCTCCCAATGTGATGAATTGCAACGAGCTCCTCTTCGAATAATCGACTTAATTTACCAGCCTCTTCTTCAAACTTTTGATTCCATTCCGGATTGTATTTCACTACTTCGACTTTTCGCATGATTCGTTCCTCCTCTTTAGAATCAATACTCTATTCTCATCATACCCTTTCTAAACATTGCTCGACATGAGGGATTCCACTTCAAAAGGTTTGTACACAAATAAAATGGGAAACCTTATATTAATGACTTGAGAACTGGAGAGTGAATGGATATGTTGACTGAAGAGCAAATCGAAACGTTTAAAAAACGATTATTGAAAGAAAAAGCAAAGACCGAAGGATATATGGATAGTCGAGAAGAGACGTATGACGAAGGAGAGCTCTCTCATTACGACAACCACCCTGCCGACTCGGGCGAAGAGCTCTTTTTACGGGAACGGGACCAAGCCCTTAACGAACTCGATGAAGAGTTCTTGAGTGACGTCGATAAGGCACTATTAGCCATTCAGAATGGGACGTATGGAAAATGTGAAGTGTGCGGGAAAGACATTGAACTAGACCGTCTCGAAGTCATTCCAGAAGCCACCCTTTGCATCGAACACGCCCGGGCACAAGAAGAGGAAGAACACGCGCATGAAGTCGATCGACCGGTCGAAGAAGACGTGTTGAATCCAAATGAGACCGCCCGACGCAAAGAGTTAGACGGGACGGATCAACCTGGTCAAAAAACGGACGCCTTCTCTCAAGTAGAAGACTACGGAAGCTCAGATACGATTGCCGACAGCGAAGGCAACCACGATCCTACGCGCGAACAGTAAAAAATGCCCTGACCTCATTCGAGAGGCTCAGGGCATCTGTCTGCTTAAAACGTGGCTTTTATCGGAGAAGCACCACCGAGGCGCTCTGCCAGTTTCATCGGGTCGACGGCATTCCCAGCTGAACTAGCTGAAAAATTGTAGTCCCCTTTATGAATCTCAAAGTGTAAGTGCGGACCAGACGAGTTACCCGTGTTTCCGATTTGACCAATCGGTTCGCCTTGGCGCACCGACTGACCTGTCTTGACATCTACTTTGTGCAAGTGTGCATACACGGTCGTCCATTTTTGACCGTCTACGTTGTGTTCGATTTGTATATGGTTTCCATAAGGTCCACTAGAGCTGACTTTTGTCACTTTTCCAGCTTCTGCGGCGTATACAGGTGTGCCTGTTTTGGCGGCGATATCGAGACCGTTATGGAATGTGTATCCGAACTGCCCACTCGCCGAACCGAATCCTTGAGAGAGGCGACCTTCCGCCGGCATTAAGAACCGATCGGGTGCCATCGCTTCATACTGTTTCTTCAAGTCACTCAACTGATTCGTTTGTTTCATATATTGTTTCGACTTTTCGTCATACGACGCTTTCACGTCTTGACGTGTCGCTTCAATTTGCTCTTGCTCTTCTTTTAGTTGCTTCAATACTTCGTTTGTTTGGTTTTTCTTTTCAACAAGCTCTTGATGCGCTTCTTCCGCTTCAGCGGCCTCAGCTTTCGCACTCGGCAACACCGAAGAAACGACTTTTGCGAAGAGTGACTGTTCTGCCGGAACGAGCGACTCTTCCACTTCTTCTAATTCTCTAGAAGTCCCTTCAATTTTGTCTCGCAACGCCTCCGCTTTATGGTCGACTTGCTTCAACTTTGTTTGAATGGCTTGAATGGATTGTTTCGTATCTTTTACTTGCTGTTTCGTTTGTTGCAATGACTTTTCCGTTTGAACGAGATCTTGCGGGGACATGTTGTCGGCAGATGCGGTTTGTCCTTGGAATAAGAGAACACCAACACCCGCTGTCATGATGAGTTGTTTCCACATATATATAATAAACCCTCCAAATTGATACATTCATGAACTTCAAAAAAGCTACATGTGCGAATATACCACTGGGGGTTAAAAATTTCAATATATGAAGTTTTTCATTTTCATGTCATACATGACAGCATGATGTGATATTTTCAAGTGTCACTTCACAAGGATTTCACTAGCGTTTTTTTGTATAATATCCAGTCCATAGGATGCCACCGATAGAAAGAAGGGTTATACTCACGCCACCTAACAGTAGACCTTGCGACACACCTTGTGGGAGATTCGTCGTCAGGGCAATCAGGGTCGCGGTATTTCCACTAATCAGCGCAATGATACAGATGACCAACAACCGCTTCATCAAGCGTCCTTCACCATTTCAAATTGGGCAATCTCATCTTGGACAAATCCCAATCGTCGTGCCGCTTCGACCCATTCAGGACGGTCTGATGTCAACGTGATATGAAGTGGCGATCGGCTCGCGGCCGCCCGCAATAACCATTCCGCTTCTTCTGCTTGTCCAAAAACATCGAGCAAGACGTGATCGCGGTATAACAAAAATCCTGTTTGATCCCCTTCTACGACTTTGACTAACTCAGCAGCTTGTTGGGTCACGCGCACATCGCGTTGCCAAATCGGAACGTGACTCGCTGTAGGATACAACTCATCAAATAACGTTGGAATCGGTTCAGACGTCATGTCTGCGTTCGTTTCTAATGAGATCGCTTGGAAGTAGAGGATTTCTCGAGTCGTTTCGTAACCTAGTCGTTCATAGAGAGACACCGCCGCATCATTGCCTTGAATGACTTCGAGTAAACGAGTGCCTACTGCCGCCTCTTCAAATCGTCTCATCAATTCGGTCGCGACTCCTGCTTTTCGGACATGTGGGGCGACAGCAAGTCCACCACAACGTGTCTGCCATCCTGAATCAAGATGTGCAATCCCGCTTAACACGACACCAACAGGTTCTTCACCATCATAGGCTACAATGGAACGGGACGGCTGATTTTGATCACGAACAAGAAAAACATCTTCGAACGTCTGCTCATCGAATTGAAACGGAATGATGTAATCAGAAAAACCGCTCATAAACGCACGGTATAAATCTTGTATTGGTGGATTTTGAAGGTATGTAAACTGTGTCGACATATAATTCCCCTTTTCTGAATAAAAATCAATAACGCTCGAAGGAGACTTCTTATGAAAATCACGCTCGAATATCGAAATAGGACGCATCAATCGATTCTCGATACGTTCGCACTACCGACGGACCAAGAAAAGTATACGACCCTGCCTAAAGATATGGATGATCCATTACCTGATGGCGTTCATCCGATTGTCGTCCTCAGTACGAAACCGGTCGGAATGTTTTTACTACATGACAACGAACGAGTCGCTTCTTATACGGATGAACCACATGCGCTGCTCTTCTCGGCTTTTGCCATCAATGAGGCAGATCAAGGCAAGGGGTATGCAAAAGCGGCACTCCAAGCACTTCCGCAGTTCGTAAAGCAACATTTCCCTCACATTCGTGAAATCGTCCTGTCGGTCAATCTGAAAAACGAAGCCGCCTTCTGCCTTTATATGAGCGTTGGGTGGAGCGATACCGGACGTCGAATCGGTGGACCGATTGGCGAACAGCGTATTCTTTCCTTAACGATTTAAAGCATCCATTCGTGTCAAACTCTCAAATATGTTTTGCCAGTAAGTCTGACGATGCGGAACTAAATCGGCTTGCGTGATTTCAACAAGATGATTCGTCATCAGTGAGCGTCCCTCAATCGTGCACATGCGTCCTGCTGTGATCGACATCAGTTCATTTCTTTGAACAGCTACGACATCCATCACTTCCTGGTCGTCAAACCGAAGTGTTTCATCTTGATAGACGTAGCCGTACGTATGTGCAAACTCGCGATCAAGAAACTCGTCCAGTTCAATCACGTCTTCAAAGATTCCCATAAAGGTGAGTTGTTCGAACGTCAATGACAGTCCGAGCTCTTCTTCAATTTCACGAACGCCATTCGCTGTTGTCTCATCTGTTGCGAGGTGTCCCGCTGCCGTAATATCATATTTCCCGGGAAAATCCTGTTTATCCATGCTCCTCCGCTGAAGATAAATGAGGTCTTCTTTCCAGAACCAGCAGTGGAACGTCTCATGCCAATCCCCGTCAACATGAACTTGATTTCGCTCCTTCTCCCCTATTTTCCGGTGATTCTCGTCAAAAATAGTGAGGTGCTCCTTCATTCCGACACCCCATCTTCTAAAAATCGGATAACCCCATTCGTCGTATCTAACTCAACTTGAATGCCAATCGGGAAAACGTGTGATGGAAACGTGTGACCGATATCGACGTTCGTTAGAATTGGGATGTTCGTATCTCCGATGACTTCGAGCAATAAATCATTGAATGAGAAGGGGGCCGATTGATTTTGAAAATGCTCATGTTTCCCGATAATCAGACCTGAAATCTCATCAAACACACCCGCCAGCTTCAGCATACTGAGCGACCGTTCTTCTTCAGCCATCGTCTTAAACGAGTCTTCTAGGAATAAAATCGCTCCTTTCAAATCAGGATAATAATCTGATTTGAAAAACCCGGACATCGTATTCAAATTCCCCCCAATCAACGTCCCTCGTGCCTTCCCATCCTTTAGTGGGATCCACCCTTCATTCGGTTGGAGCGTCTTGACGCGTTGTTGCGTTGACCAATCGAGCATCTCTTCGGTCCATTCATCAGGGATATGTAACTGAAACGGAGCGTTTCGTTCTAGACAGAGAATGTCTTTGACATATTGCTCCCCCGCCTCAAACATTCCTCCATATTCACCGAAAGAAGGGACGATCGCCGGTCCATAAAATGTTACGACTTCCGTTTTGGCATAACACGCCATCAAGATTGCCGTGACATCACTATATCCCATGATGATTTTAGGTTGCCGTTGCAATTGCTCATAATCGATATACGGTAGTAATGAGTTCGAATTCGTTCCACCAATCGTACTGATGATGGCCTTCACTTCAGGATCATGCAAAAATGCGTTCAGTTCGTCCGCTCGATCTCGAATGGACGAGGACCGAAATCCTTCTGTTTTATATGTACACATGCCCTCTTTCACCTTGAATCCCATTCGCTTGAGCTGTTCGACGCCACGTTGATAACGCTCCTCAAATTGAACAGGTGCTGGAAAAGAAGGCGTAATGATTCCTATCGTATCTCCGACTTGCAGCTTTGGCGGTTTAATCATGATCCCCACTCCACTCCCTCGTAACATGGTTATGAACGCATTATACCGTAGGAGTGGTCAGCCATGTTTCAAAATAAATCAGGGTCTTCCGATAATGTTTTCACTTTCCGAACTTTTGCTGGGCGTCCTGTCCATCCGAGTGCCACAAAGAAAAATGCACCTGCGAGTACACCGAATAAAGCGGTCAACCCTACTTGAATCCCCACAAATCCATACTGTTCTCCCAGTTTCACGAGGAAGAGCGGTGCGAACAGACAAGTCATACTGAGTGAAAAAAGCCCCCCCCATACTCGTCGCTTTGCATTACCAATGGTGAACCAACCGAACGCGATCCATACACAAGCAACCAATCCTAGCGCACCAACCATCATCCACATGCCCACACCTCACCTTTTCGTTTTTCTTTCTATTCCCCATTTTTCTTATGATTCCTACTATTTTTTCAAGTAATGAGAGAATTTCCGGGTAAAGGTAAATTAGATAAGATGCGAAACGGGACGACAAAGGAGTGAGGTAGACATGAGTTCACGATTAACCTTTGCCTTAATCTTTCTCGGTCTTTTTTTAGTCGCCGTTTATTGGATGAGCACGTGGAATGACAACATGGTCGAAGGACAGATTGAACGAGTCGATATCCCCCAAATATTGATTGAATCTACCGAATCCTCTGAAGAAGTCACATTGCGTGTCATCTTAATCAATGATCAAACCGAAGTCACTGGCATCGTCAACAGCGTACAAGGACTACAGAGCGGCCAACTGGTAACAATCGAGGTCATTCCGACGGATTCGAACTTGAACATCGCACGGACGATTGAAGTCACATCACCATGATTTTTTGAAATGAAGCGTAACTTTTCCAGAACTGTGGAATATGAGAACAGAATCATAAAAAGGAGTGATCGGATTGATTTCAAATAAATTACTATCTGGAAAAGTAGCGTTTGTGACCGGGGCAGCCTCCGGAATCGGACGTGCCGCGGTCATCCGCTTCATTCAAGCCGGAGCAAAAGTCGCCATTGTCGATTTGAATGAAGAAGATGCGATGCGTCTCGCAAGCCTTGTCGGGGAAGAACGCGCCATCGGGATCAGTGCAGATGTGTCGGATGAATCCGCAATGAAAGAGGCCTACGAACGGACAATGGAACGATTTGGTCAACTCGATATCGTCTTCGCGAACGCCGGTCGAAACGGGACCATCACACCGATTGAACATTTATCATTGGATGATTGGAATGGCGTGGTGGAGACGAACCTCACTGGAACCTTTTTGACCGTCAAACATGCTATTCCTCATTTGAAAGAGAATGGCGGGAGTATCATTATCACTTCATCGATCAACGGGAACCGCTATTTTAAAAATTTCGGATTCAGTGGCTACGCGACGACAAAAGCAGGTCAAACCGGCTTTGCGAAAATGGCTGCTGCGGAACTCGCTCAATTCGGGATTCGTGTCAATTCTATCTGTCCCGGGGCCATCGATACGAATATTGACGATTCGACCAATCGAGACGATGCGTTGCTCGAAGAAATTGTCATTCCAATCGAATATCCACTTGGGAATCAACCGCTTGCCGGAAAATCGGGCTCCGCAAAACAAGTCGCCGATGTCGTCTTATTTTTCGCGAGCAACATGTCGAGCCACGTCACCGGCTCTGAAGTATACGTCGATGGGGCTGAATCGCTCTTGTAATCGAAAAGCAGGTCACCTCACCCGAGGCGACCTGCTTATTTAAGGATTGGACTTTTCATGACCGCTTTTTGATAGAACGGCTGAAATCCAAGCCGTTCCATATTGCGACCAGACGCCGAATCGACTTTCGTCGTAACCGTCAACAGATTGCATCCAAGTGCTTTCGCTTCGGCAATTCGTTCCAAAATAAGTTGTGTCTGGTACCCTTTTTGCCGATATGTCGGAACGGTGCTCGTCAGAAACAACTCTCCAATCCCGTCTTGCGTGGCTAAAATCCCACCCGCTACGACAGCATCCTCTTCTCGCACGAGATAAGCATGATTACTCGGTAGTGCGTAAAAGCCTTTGGCTGTATCGACCGTCTCTTGAAGGATTGTGCCCGACTCGGCGAATCCAGCCGCAATGGCGTATGCCCACTCATGGAGTGTCTCATCCTTCACTTTTTCGACCTGGGTCGGTACAGATGTGGAGGCATGCTGTGTCAAATCCAACGTCCATACGTCCAAAAAATGATCGAGCGTGTAGTTACGTTCTTGCAATAAGCGGAGCAAGGAATCTTCCGCTAATGGGCAAACTTCAATATGTAAACGTGATACGTTCTTCCCACGCACCCATTTTTCCATTTGATGCAGGTCGTAAAAGCTTGTCGGCCGATTCAATCCAAATCCGACCGCAAAACTCATATTTCCCATTTTGAACACGTGCCCTTTTCCTTCTACGTGTAGTTCCGCACCTTCATAGGGAGGGGTTTGTTTACGATATCGAATGTAAGCAGACGTCCCCTCTGCTTTGATGCGTTCGATACGCCTTGCCAATTCTAAACGTTTCACGCTGTTCCCTCCCTTGTATATTCTATGTTGAGTGTAGCACATGTTCACGGTCGGATGAGATGACCGTATTGAATCAGCCGTTCCCGGACAGAAGGGACGAGTTCTACACACTCAAGGACCGTCTCCCACTCTTGTAACGTCACATCGACGACTTCATCTGCTTGCAGTGACAGTCGTTCAAAGTCGATTGGTTTCTCGCACACGAGACAATACATATCCAAGAAATATGTGCCCCGCTCAATCGTTGTCACGAACCGGATTTGCTCAGGCAATACATATAGTCCCAACTCTTCTTTTAGCTCACGGACCGCACCTTGTCGACTCGTTTCCCCAGCCAAAATCGAGCCGCCCGTCCCTTCCCACAGAAGCGGATACGTCTTATCCGGATGACGCTTCGACAGCAATAATCTCCCATCTGGATCGAACGTGAACACTTCGATGACCGTGTGAAACGTATGCGGCTCTAATTCATCCCCACGAAAGTGCGTTCGACCGAGCGGTTGCCGGTTTTCATCGAGTAAATCCCATACTTCTCGATTCATGGACGAATCTCATCAATCACGAACGAAGAGGAACCTTGAATCTCTTCGATAAAGTGAGATCCGAATAGCATGGCTGGTGTAAAGCTTCCAGCAAGCATCCCACCCGGACCGAGCAACCGCTTGACGACGGCGAGCGCCCCGTACACGGTGAAGGCATACGTACTTGCCGTTTGAATACGGACGACTACTTTTCGTCCTTCCTCATTCGTTGCTTCGCCCCATACGTACGTCGATGATTTTTCACGTACAGCCTCGTCTGGTCCCGATACGTTTTCGTCGACATAACGGAGCAATCGTTCCTGCACGGCCTCTTTTCCGAGAATCGGGCTGAACCATGACAAAGCGCGAGCAGCATAGGCGGCCGCTGTCGGCACTGGTACCCATGTCGTAATATTCGGAATGTCCGTCGTGTAGTAGGCGGTCGAAACATCTCCCCACGGAATCGCAATCGCGGTACGGCTTCCGCGACCAAAATCAATCGTTCTCCGCTTTGCCCCAATTGGAAATGGTGATAATTTGCCGTTCACACGTTCCACATTACTAGACCCGAGCCCGCGTATGGCTGTTTTCATCGTTCCAGGAGAAATACCGCCTGCTGCCGAAAAACCGAGGGCGAGTGCTGTCGCATCCGGCATCAACTCTTTTAATTTCCGCGCGACACAGTCGGTCGGAATGACATCAAATCCGACACCCGAGCATAAAATCACACCACGTTCTTTGGCTTGAGCCGCTCGCTGTTTAGAATGGACATATTCGAACACGTCGATTTCCCCGGTAATATCTAAGTAATGTGTACCTGTCTCTAGACATGCCTCGATCATCACTTGGCTCGTATCCGTGAAAGGACCTGCACAATGAAGGACTAAATCTACATCGTGAAGCGCCTCGATTGCGGCTTCACGACTCAATGCAAAAATCGATGTCTCGCAATTCAGTTCATCTCCTAGGCGATGAATCGCTCTTGCGTTTCGTCCGGCAAGAACCGGACGCATTCCGTCACGAGCGGCTTGTCGTGCAATCAGCTCACCCGTATAGCCATTCGCCCCATAAATCATCCATCTCATTTTTACCCCTCCTTATGTCAATGTATCCTTGTTCGTTTCCCTAAAAGAAGTTGAATCGAACGAAAAATTCTTGGATAACATCGATGATATACACACTTCCCGTTACAATAAGCAAATATCCGATTGGGCTGAGCAGACTTTTCACTGTTTGTGGTTTTGTTATGTCTCCCCGATGCTGTAGTAGACGATCTACCAAGTAAAACAAGACCGCTGCGAGCAGACTGAGCCATGACAAGACGAGCCCGAATAGTATATGTAAAGCAAACGAAGTGAACCTCTTGAATCGTTTCGAAGTGAACCGATTCGCCAACCAATCACTGCACCATGGGGTCACGACACCGTAGGTCAACATGATCGGAAAACTGACCGTCACATAGGCAACCGTCATCAGAAGGAAGCCACTCAGCACACCCCTCGTTCCCCCATTTGCTTGTACACCAAGTCATAGTGACCCCACACGCTAACAGAATCGCATAGACGGGCGAGGCGATGGATGCTGTGACGATTTTACGATTCCACATCTGCACTCCCCCTAATCCCTTCCAACTTTACACGACCTGCTCTGAAAACGCACAAAAACCAGCCTGAATTCAGGCTGGCTTCGCGATTTGTTAATTGTTTGCAACTTCTCCGGCTTTCGTACGGACCGATTGCATCGCTTCCGTCCACGGAAGGAGTTGGTCGAGCATGTCGTTGACCGATTGTGCTTGCACATCTTTCGGTGCGAAATGCGTGCCGTTCTCGAAGTCCGTGAAGAGTGAGAGCGCAGGATGGACACGTACGTGAGCGATTGACAATTCACTCAAGATGCCACGTAAAT
Source organism: Exiguobacterium sp. s22 (assembly GCF_018617455.1). GTDB lineage: Bacteria > Bacillota > Bacilli > Exiguobacteriales > Exiguobacteriaceae > Exiguobacterium. The sequence continues at coordinate 32,122 of NZ_JACSKD010000008.1, read as the reverse complement.
GTTCCGTTGCCCGTGCTCCACCGACAGAACCGTATGAGACGATTCCAGCTGCTTTGTTGTTCCATTCGACACGTAAGTAGTCGAGTGCGTTTTTAAGAGATGCTGAGATGGAATGATTGTATTCTTGGACGATGAAGATGAATCCGTCCATTTGCGCAATTTTCTCCGACCAGGCTGCTGCGCCTGATGCGTCTTGGCCAGCTTCACCGAGAAGCGGCAAGTTGTAGTCTGCGATGTCGATGACTTCATAGTTGGCATCGCCACGTTTGTCGGCGAGTTCTTTCACCCATTCCCCGACTTGTGGACTGACGCGACCTTCACGAGTTGATCCGAGTACGATTCCGATGTTTAACATAGTAGTTCCTCCTTGGTTATGTTGTGATGCATCTGATTTTCCAAATAAGCGATTCAAGAAACTCATTTCATGCCCTCATATTCTTTCTCAAATGTTTTCGTGCTTCTGACTGTATCGATTGGTCGTACCATCGCCTCGATTTGCGAACGTTTCGCTTCGAGGAACGGCGGGAGTGATAACTTCTCACCGACCGTCTCGTACGGCTCGTCTCCCATGAAACCAGGACCATCTGTCGCCCATTCAAACAAGATTTGCGGCGCGACACGCGCATAAGACGATTCAAAGAAGAAGCGATCGACGTAGCCAGAAGTCGGCAAACCGAACTGTTGGAGACGTGCTGTCCATTCATCGAGGCCGCTACGGTCTTCGACACGAAATGCGACATGGTGCACGGTACCGAACCCTTGACGCGCTTGTGGAGATGTCTCGTCATGAATGACGATCACTTGCGCTCCGTTTCCACCTTCACCTCCTTCAAAGAGATACACATCACCTTCTCGCCCAATCTCTTTAAATAGCATCACTTGCTCCATCACTTGTTTGAAATACGTGATGTCGGCGATGCGAATAAAAATTGGCCCGAGTCCTGTGATCGCGTACTCAAGTGGGATTGGACCGTTTTTCCACGGTTCGCCCGATGCGATCCCTTCGTTGAACTCATCCGAGATGAGTTGATACGCCTGCTCGTCGAAGTCGATGAACGAGAGCGTCTTCTTCCCGAACTGTTCTTGAATCCCTTCATGTTCGACACCGAGACGGTCGAAGCGGCGGACCCAATACGTCAACGCTTCATCTGTCGGTACGCGAAACGACGTCTTCGCGATCTCATTTGTCCCATGCTTGCCTTTCGGGATACCCGGGAAGTCGAAGAAGGTCATGTCTGTACCGGCATTTCCTTTATCGTCCGCAAAGAATAAGTGATACGTTTGAATGTCGTCCTGGTTGACCGTTTTCTTCACTAAGCGCATCCCAAGAATATGGGTGAAGAAATCATAGTTTTTTTCGGCACTACTCGTGATTGCCGTGACGTGGTGAATTCCTTTTACATGGTTCATCGTTCTCTCTCCTTTTATATCTTGATTTCAAGATACATGATTAAAATTTTTTGTGGCTTCTGCCCGCTTCCCTATTTGTTTCAACTGTTCAATCGTTTCGTTTAATTGCATCCCTTCAAACACGGCGTTCATATGCTCCGTATGCTTAGGAAAAATATCTTGCATCAGGCGCTCTCCATCATCCGTCAGCGCCGCATATGTGATGCGACGGTCGCTCGGACAAGCCTTACGAATGAGATACCCTTTTTCTTCTAACCGGTCTACGACATACGTCATGCTTCCGCTCGAGAGGAGAATTTTCTTTCCGATGACTTGAATCGGTTGATCCCCTTTATGATATATAAACTCGAGTACGGCGAACTCGGTCGCGTTCAATCCGTAAGACGCCACTTCCTGCTTCACCAGGTCTTGTAACGACTGAGAGGCGCGCAACAGCACAGTAATTGTCTTCAATGCATCAGATGGTTCCATCTGTCTCCCTCCTTTGTCCAAGAGAGCCATTAACTTAAATTCGAATATCTTTAATTCGAGATAAATATATCACGTGATGATTTTGCCGTCAATCGATTTGATTTAAAAAAATAAGACGGGTTGTTCCCGTCTCATTCCCCTCGCCGAATCACAGCCATTTCACGACCGAATCGATGGCCTTCATCAACGAATCCTAGGCTTTCATATAAGTGATGCGCTGCCTCGTTCTCAGGGTGATAGCCGACGACAATCGGTTTCCCCTCGCCGATTTCTTCAAGCATCAGCTCGGTCGCCTGTCGACCAATCCCTTTGCCTTGATGAGCATGGTCGATCATGATTCGGTAAATCCACCATGCATCCAACTCTTCCGGCTCCGTGTTGTACATGAGGAAGCCGACCATCGTCTCGTCCTCATAAATTGCGCGCGGGCGTAGCGTCGGTTCGTACATCGCTTGCAGTAACGAAATCGCATTCGGCTCCATATACGACTGTTGTTGTTCACTTAATGCCAATTGACAGCATGTATACCAATTTTGTGCATCGATCGGACGTAGTGAAATCATGTCATCCTCCTTTAGTCATATGTCTCATTTAAGTTTCTTGCATAAAATGCGATGGCACGCCGGTACCGCGCGATGCTCTCGTCCGGTTTCGGACTTGCAAGCAGTTCAAGTAACGTTCCCGTCGCTTCTTCATGGCGACCGACGTTGTAATGGGTCATCGCCTGAAACACTTTGAGCGCCCCGTGATTCGGGAATTGCTCAATCGCCTCTGCAAATAATTCTGCCGCTTCCGTGTATCGTCCGAGTGCCCGATACGTACTGCCGAGTCCGAGATATGATTCGGCCAACTCTTCCCCCGTCAACCCGAGTCGGATGGCCCGCTCATAATGGGGTACCGCCTGACGTTCTTCACCGAGCGAGTCATAACACCACGCGCAATATGCATGAAGTCTCGGATTCTTCTCATCCTGTCGTAAGAGCGATAAGAACAGTTGCTTCGCCTGTTCGAGCTGTCCCTCTTCATGGAGGCGAACGGCTCGATCAAACTCACTTTCCTCTATCACGTCGGTTCCCTCCTGTGCGAAATCTTCGTCTAACCATGCTTGTAGCGTTTCATAATACTTGCCGATATGTACCCCATCAACGAGTGCGTGGTGGGCTTGAACGGATAATGGCATGACTAGACGCTCTCCTTGACGTTCAAACTTGCCCCAAGCGATGCGCGGCACGCTGTCATGTTGTTGTTGATGCGTCGGATGCATGATGCTCGTGAACGTGACCCATGGCACACTCGTGATATACAGTAAGTCGTCGGGCTCGTCATCCCCAACCACGACTTCGTCAGCAGCTTGCTCCATCCGCGTCGTCAATTCCTGTAAGAACGTCGGTAAATCCTCACTGAACGTAGCCGCACAAAAGTTGAAGACATCCTCGTCTAACATGACCGTGAACGAAGGATGGACCACCTCGTGTTCGACGACCGCTTCACCACGTATCCGATATCGCAATTCTGGAATCGCGTTCGCCGCTTTCACCGCACCGTACAAAAAGAGTTTGAAGAACGATTGATTACTCGCTTTCGCATATGTATAAAGATTTGTCACATCCACGTTCGCCGTCACGTTAAAATGTGGCGCGTCAAACGCTTTGAAAAACTCAAAGTGTTTTCGTCGTGCCCACGTCTCGATTTCAATTTCTTTCATAAAAAACTCCCCCTCCTACGCCCTTACTGTAGCAGAGAGAGTGAATCCACTCATAGCTTTTGTTTTAACTGTTCGTAATGTCCTTTTGCCAAATCAAAGTAGACGAAGTCTCCGCGTTTGATCCGTTCGAGCGTCGCTTCAAACTCACGCCATCCCCGCTCGACTTGTTCAGGTGTCAATTCGCCGCTCTCGGTCGCCTCTTCGAACTCATCCTCATCCTTTTTGACGATGTCCCCATTCGGAAACACGAGAATATCGAGCAACAAGTCGTCCATATACGGGATACCATTCTCTTCTCCGATCCGGTCGACGAGGTCGATGTACCATTGCACGATTACACCTTCCGGATTGATCATCGCCGTCACACCGAACGGTTCATTGTCCGGGAAATATTGCAGCCAACTAAAACCAGCATCCGCCACAATAAATTCTTCCCCTTTATGTTTTTTATACAGTGGCGCCCGAACCTCATCGATTTGGAATAAGGCGACGACGCCTGAAAATTGTTCCGTCTGAACGCGTTCTTGCGCATAACGGTTCTTTAAAATCCGTTCCCAGTCTCGTCGATTCGCATACTTTCGCTTTGCCATATGGATCTCTCCCTTTCGGTCATCTCTGTATGATACAGTTCGCCAGAAGAAGAAAAGTTCCTTGTTAGTCATACAGGTTGTGCTGATTGAACCAGACGAGATGGCTTTGCTTCAAGCGTTTCCGTTCGACCATTCGGACGAACGCGTCTGTCGAGATGAAGCGGTTCCCGGGATGAAGGTCGGCCAGCATCAAGAGGATGAGGCGTGAACCTCGTTCTCCCTCTTGAAGAGAGATATGCTCCATCTTCCCTTCACCATTGAAACGATTGATGAACAGCTCGACTTTACACTCCTCTTTTAAGAGACGAGTCGTCACGTATGCGACTTGGCTGATGATCGACTCAAAGTCGTGATGCAACGTGTAGCCAGATGGTCCACTCAAATCGACTGCGAATGTGAACGTGTCGAGCGACGTCTTTTGAAAGACTTTCGATTGGACTCGTCCAAGTTTCGCCGTCGCGACCCAGTCAATCTCTTTGACCGGTTCTCCTTCATAAGGCTTTGACCCTAGAACCTGCAGTGGATTCCGTAGCGGCGATGCGGTCAAAGGTCGGTCCCCGAGCGCTAAACGTTTCGTGCCGACGGGTGGGTGTAACGTGAGCGACGGCAATACCGTCCATCGCTTCTCGATGGGGCACTCAAGAAGATACGTCCCGAGATGAAACGGGAGCGGAACAGCGAGTACGCATTCTTCGATATAGGCCGGACCCCGAAATTCGGCCTTAACGTGGAGCGAGTGACGGGCCTGGTCTGTTCGTATCGACATATCTAAACTATTTGGGGAACGGTCATGGTCTGGAAAGCTGAGCGCCGTATTGGACTTCAGTCGAGCACGAACCGGAAGTCCGAGTCGTTCGAGGGTTTCACTTCCATCTAACATCACTTGTACTTCCGTCTCATCCCCAACAAAGAGAAGAGATTCGTGTGTATGTATATGAAGACGAAGGGCTCGCTCTAACTGTTTCCGCGTCCGTTCGAAGAACCAGACGATGCCTGCAAGTAAACAAAGGGCATATCCGACGATTTCCATGTACGGGACGAATACGAGAATTATCCCGGCGAATCCATAGACCGGAATCCATTGTTTCTGTAGGGCGTTATGTGTCGAGAACGTCATCTTCAGCCCTCGACCGGCACAGAAACGGTGTCTAAGATGTAGCGGATGATGTCCTGTTTCGTCGATTTGATGCCTCCTTCAAGCGTCAACGTCAAACGATGGGCCAAGACATAAGGTGCCACGGCTTTCACATCTTCCGGAATGACGTACAATCGATCGTTCAGATAGGCATAACTTTGGGACGCACGCATGAGCGCAATGGCTCCACGTGGACTGACGCCAACCTCAACGGATGCATGTTCCCGTGTCGCATGGACGAGCCCGAGTAAATAATCGAGGACGTCATCTTGAATCGATACTTGCTTCACTTCCTCCTGGGCGTGACGTAATTCGTCTAACGTCGCGACCGCATCCACGGTTTTTCGCGTTTGGCGCATCACTTGTAAGAGGAGTTCCCGTTCTTCCGCGACATCAGGATAGCCGACTGGAATCGAAATGAGGAAGCGGTCGAGTTGGGCATCCGGTAACGGGAACGTCCCGGCCGATTCGATCGGGTTTTGCGTCGCGATGACGAAAAACGGTTTCGGCATCGGATATGTCTCTCCCCCGATGGAAACTTGTCGTTCTTCCATTGCCTCGAGCAAGGCGGACTGTGTTCTTGGGACCGCTCGGTTGATTTCATCGATCAAGACGATATTCGCAAAGATCGGTCCTCGTCGATGATCGAACGTCTGCGTCTGCATGTTGAAATAGTCTGCGCCGATTACGTCAGACGGTAATAGGTCGGCCGTGAACTGGATGCGAGAGAATGCCCCATCAAAGCTGGCCGCAATCGTTTTGGCCAGTAACGTTTTTCCCGTACCCGGTACATCCTCTAACAAAATGTGTCCTTCCGCGAGTAACGCGGTACAACAAAGGCGTACGACATCCTCTTTTCCTAAATACACCTCGTTCAACTGTTTGATGACTCGCTGCATGCCCATGATATGACCTCCATTTTTTGTCTTAATCAAACTTTACCTTTTTATGGTAAGATAAACAACAAATAGTCTGAAAATTCAAAAGGAGGTAACTTCTTGCGCTGGACGAACAAGTTTTTTCTCATGATTGCCGCCACACTTCTCGTAACCTTTACGATGATGATGGTTGCGACGAGTGTATTCGAATGGCTCTATAATCCAGAAACGATACCGGTCGAGGAAAATAACAGTTTTCCGACTGATCTCCTATCGGATGAGGATGGAATTTTAATCGGTGAATCCAAAGCAGATTACCCGTTTGAATTGGATCCTCAAAAAGGAAAACATCACTTTTTTGAGAAAATCACGAGCTCTGGCGAATCAACACGACGAAATCTCGGATTATTGGTCGCTTTGATTGCGCTCAGTTGTCTGTCCTTTTATATTTATCGAAAACGGAAGCGGCGTTTGGCGCGCGCACAAGATCATGCTGATTCAAGCATAGACCCGCTTGTCAAATCGCTACAATACGAAAATGCTTCGTCTGTTCCGACGCTAACAGCGTTCACAAATATCCCGATTCGCGATGCGCTGATCACATTTAACCAATCTCTCGTACCCGCCAAGCGATTGCGTGCCCATGAGACACTGCAAGAGTGGTTCCAACGCATCGATTTACCGATGAACCCGTCCGTTTATCATGCGGTTCGCTACGGCACCTCCTCAGGTGTGACGATTTCTGAAGAAGATACGCTGCACTTCCAGAGCACCCTCGATGATTATGCGGGACGTCCTCACCCCGAGTGAGAATGTGCACAGGTTCTGCTTTTTCACAACGAATGATAAAATGGTGGAAAATGTAAGTTGAGGGGATGAAATCATGAGGCGATGGACGATTTTCGGATTAAGTGCACTTTTACTGACGGGTTGTACGGATACGGTGGCAGACAATCCGATTCCGATCGAATCACCCGATGAACCCATCACCGAATGGACACGTGAGGACTTTAAAGACGTCTATGACCAATATGAACAAACGAAACCGCTCCTTACTGCCCTTGAACAACAAGGAATCAAACCGTTTCGGGAGACGTTCGAACGCGTCATCATCGCAGGGAACGGCCTCGAGCATACGTATGCGGATATTTACCCATTCAAGCTCGATGACGGGACATATGCCACCATTTTCGACAGTCAGGACGGAACGGTGATCAACGGCTCTGAATCGGTCGCTCCGCTATTTTGGCAGGAGGAATCTTTCCTTCAATACGTTGAAGAGATTGAAAATCGGAAATTCGGTACAAGTGCCCCACCTACCGATGTCGTTCTCACGCAGGATGAATTCCAAGCGGTCTATGACCGCCATGCCTACACGTCAGCCCTCCTCGTCGAACTCGACGAAGCGGGCGTCGAACTGGCAAGGGATCCAATCGATGACGTGATCATCGCCGGGGATGGCGTGACGGAAGTCACTGCCGACTTGTTCGTATTCGATGTCGAGAACGGATATGCCATCGTATATGATCAGGACGGAGAAATTTTAAAAGGCCCCGAATCCATCTCACCGCTCTTTTGGAACGAGAAGGACTATGAGGACCTGTTAGCCAAGAATGAAAGTTAATCCGTGTCACATTGTAACTTACGATATTCCAGCAACAACTTGAGCCATTGTGCCGGTTTGTCGCTGGAATCTTTTTTGTCCCGGCGATGTGCCGTGACGTATGCGTGCCATGAGATCGCCCGATACACGCATCCCAATTCCTCGGCAATCTTCATTTGATGCTCGAGTACTTCTTTTGGCGCGACGTGTGCCCATTCTTTCAAATAAATCTTGCGAAACGCTCGGATTTTCTTCATCCATAATGCATCGTCCTCTTCCGGCAATAAATCGAACAAGGCGTTCCAAAAGACACGCATGCTAAAGAACGGATGGGTGATTGTCGCGTCTCCCCAATCAATGATCATCGGCAGATTGCTTTCAGGCTCCCAGAAAATATTCCCTCCATGCAAATCTCCGTGGTCAAGACTCATGGGAATGCCGCTTTCTAATTCATCGCACATCGACAGTAATTCAGGTTTTAGCGAAATGATTGTTTCTCGCTGCTCTCGCTTCATCCCTAGAGTCATCTCAACAAGTGTTGATTCGATTTCCTGCTTTAAAATAGCCGGACGACGATCTGGAACCCCCATTTTTAGAAGTTGCTCCGTCTCACCACTCATTTGTTGCTGTAACTTGGCGTACTCCCGTAGCGCAACCTCATACTGTACCAGATCGGGTGTATCACGTAACGGGTGACCGGGGATTTCGCGCAAAATGAACCATGGATGAATCGGATGAACAGCGACTACGTCTGGCACGAGTTGAGGGAATATGTGAGCAAGATGTTGTGATAATACTCCTTCACTCTGACTGATGGAAGTGACCGCTTTGGCATAGACGCCATTTCCATGAACCAGATACGTCAAATCCGTATCTTTTTCGACATGCCATGTTTCATTCGAAATATATTCATCAATCCACTGATCAAACGCATGCTTGAGATCAGTGGTTTCCCAGAAAACAGATAGTTGTTCCATATTCGTCTCCTTCCAGTTTATGCTATACTCAAATCAATAAACGACCACTAGGGGAGCCTTCGGGCTGAGACGGCATCTGCCGGACCCTTTGAACCTGATCTGGCTCATACCAGCGTAGGGAAGTGGCTTGGGATACGTCTCTGTATGTCCACGCCATCTTTCCGTCTGGAAACGTGGCGTTTTTATTTTGAAAGGAGACTATCCATGCGTATTCAACAACTCACTTGGATGGCAATGCTCGTTGCCATCGCCGTCGTCGGTTCGATGTTCATCTCGATTCCCACAGGTGTCGCCCGCGCTTATCCGATTCAACATATGGTGAACGTGATTGCCGCAGTCACCGTCGGTCCAATCGGAGCCGTCCTCGTCGCTTTCGTCACCGGACTCATTCGCGTCATGACCGGCACAGGATCACTGCTCGCATTCCCTGGTGGCATGATTGGCGCATTTCTTGCCGGCATTTTCTTCGTTCGCACGAACCGCGTCTATGCAGCCGCTCTCGGAGAAATCCTCGGGACCGGGGTTATCGCCTCGTTGATTGCCGTCCCGTACGCGAAACTGTTGATGGGTTCGACGTTCGGTGCTTTCTTCTTCGTCCCGGCGTTTCTCGCCTCTAGTTTGACGGGCGCGCTTCTCGGTTGGCTTGTCTTGTCACGCGTCAAACAGTTGCGACCGAGCGCACTCAAATAAAAGTCTTTCGATTGGATGAAAATGGTAAACTATAGACAACATCCATGAAGGAGGAGTTTTATGTCACGTTTCAATCAACTTGTAGCGGGTGGTATATTGTTGTTTTTGTCTGGACTCTTATATACGCTCGAACGCATTGCACTCTACACCCGTTGGAGCGCCCAAATCTCAACAGGAAGCTGGCCGGAAGAACCAACGTTTGTCGATCCCTTTCTTCAAAACTGGTTCGTTACCTTGTTTCTCTTTGCCGCTATCCCCTTCTTCTTGGCAGCTATGAATGTCACGCAAAAAACAAGTCCATCCGAGAATCCGACCGACTCATGACGGTCGGTTTTTTGTATGATAAACCCAAATCGCTTCACCATTCCATTCATCAATTAAGTCGCTGTCGACAAAGCCGTTCTTCGCTTGAACTACCCCCACCTACGCTTCGCTTAGAGGTGGGGGATTCCTGAGTTATCCGACCTGACAGTCGGAACCTGATCAGGCTAGCCCCGTCGTCCCGACGGTTGAAGAAGCTAAGATGCGTTCAGCTTCTAATTTCAAGTTCAGTCCTGCGTTCACATCACGGTCGTGGTGGACCCCGCAGTTCGGGCATGTCCATTCCCGCAATGCGAGATGCTTCACGTCTTTGTGTCGATGGCCGCAACTCGAACACAATTGGCTCGAGGCGAAGGTCTTCCCGACCTTCACGACGGTCTTCCCGTACCAGCCGGCCTTGTACTTGAGCATGCGATGGAACTCCGACCAGCTCACTTCGGAGATCGACTTGCTCAACTTGCGGTCCTTCTGCATGTTCTTGACCTGCAGGGTCTCGATGCCGATGACGTCGTGGTTTTTGACGATCTCGGTCGACACCTTGTGCAGGAAATCAGTGCGTCTGTTGGCGATCTTCTCGTGGATGCGGGCGACCTTCCGCTTCTGCTTCTGGTAGTTCTTTGCCTCGGAGAGTCTCACCCTCTTGTTCAGGGCGATGCGCTGACGACGGGACAACTTGCGTTGCTCGCGGGCCAGTTTCTTCTCGAGCGTACGGAAGTAACGGTCGTTCTTGTACAATGTGCCGTCCGATAGAACGGCGAAGTTCTTCAGCCCGACGTCGACGCCGACCGATGAACCGGTCTTCGGCAGCTCACTGATCTCCTGCTCTACGAGAAGGGAGACGAAATATTTACCCGAAGCCGTGCATCGGATCGTGGCGCTCAGGATGCGACCCTCGACCTGTCTCGATTTGGCGAAACGCAGCCATTTCAGCTTCGGGAGTTTGAGTCGATTCCCGACGATCGAGACCTCGGGGAGCTGGGACTTGCCTTGGATGTTCGCCGTATAGGATTGGACGGGGTTTCGCTTCGACTTGAAACGGGGATGATTCCCCTTTTTCTTGAAGAACTTCTTATACGCGTCGGCCAGGTGTTTGACACTGTTCTGGACGGCCGTGCTGTCCACTTCCGTCAACCAACCAAATTCCTGTTTGAGCATGGGAAGTTCTTTCGAGCAGGCATCATACGACAGTCCCTTGCCGGTCGCTTCATGGGCCGCGTCCCATTTCGACAGGAAATGGTTGAACACGAACCGGGAACAGCCGATCGTCTTGGCGATCAGGATTTCCTGTTCCTTCGTCGGATAAATCCGGAATTTATAGCCCTTGTGCTTCACCATGTGACGGTCACCACCTTTGAAGATATTTTACCCGAAGAAAAGGCTGGCGGTTCATCTCCCACTTTCACGTAAGCCCTGTCCTTAACGTTTAGAAGTGGGCGTATTCTCGCTTAATTTTGATAAAATCGTTTCGCGGCTTCATTCTCTTGATGGAGACTGAGGATGATATCATCCACGTCGTATTGTGTCTGGATGAATTCCACTGCCATGCGTAAGCACTTCGTTCCAATGCCTTTCCCCTGTTCATGTTGACCAATCATGAAGCGGTCGAGCCACACGTAACGTTCTGTCTCGTTTTCTGCTCCGATCATCATGAAGCCAATCGGTCGCTCACCTTCGTAAAATGCAAAGCTCTGCCAATTGTATTTCGTATCCTCAGCCATCTCTTGAAGGGATTCGGCATTCGTCTCGATGAATCGTGCTTGGTTCTCGTCCACTGTCAGGGCGATGACCGCCTCTCGATTGACTGCATCAACCGGTTGAATCGTGATTTCATTTCCTTTCATGCTTTCACCTCATTGATTTTCTCTCTCTCTTCCATACGATTTCTCCCGTAAAAAGTTTCTTCTCCCGTATCTTCGAAGGCTTGTATTCGCTACACTAACAATAGAAAAGGAGGGGATCTTATGTTCCGAATCGGAAGTATCTTCATTCCCGTATCAGATGTAGAACAGTCTCTGAACTGGTATACAACTTATTTTTATGCCCAAGAAATCGGGCGCTGGGAAGGGGGCATCGGAATCTGTCTGCCAGATGGCTCGACTCAACTCGGATTGATTCAAACTACTTCAACGCAACCTACAACATTTAAGGATGCGTCCGGACAAGCCCATGTTTATTTCAATATCATCTGTGAAGACATCCAGCTCGCGTATCAATCGTTCGAACAAGCAGGGTTAATTGCGACCCCGCTTCACGATTTCGGTGGTATGTCCTGTTTTGACGTACGAGACCCGGATGGACATACGATCAGCCTCATCTCAGAAGAGTTGACTTCCCCGTTCCACCGTGATCGAGTGAAAGAGTTGCAAACGAAAGGAAACAACCAATGAAACAAATCCATCATATCTGTATCCAAACACCGGATTATGCCGCATCGAAGTCATTTTACGAAGCGCTCGGTTTTGAACTCGTCCAAGAGTCGCCAAACTTTCATACGCGTGACTTCAACAGTTGGCTCAAGCTCGGTGATTTTTATGTTGAGCTCCAGACTGCTAAGACGGATGAAACGTTACAAGACTACTCGAAACATGCTTCCGGTCCCGTCCATTTCGCCCTCTATGTAGATGACCTCAAAGCGGAAGTCGCACGACTCGAACAACTCGGCGTCATGTTTTTACCAAAGCACGGTGGCAACATCTACTTCGTCGTCGATGGACATTTAAGTAAATTAAAAGCACCGGAAGGAACGATCATTGAACTGCGTGATACGTTCGAGATTACATAATCAGAGCTTCACAGTTATCTAACAAAACCAGGTCCATGTTTGCATGGGACCTGGTTTTGTTATGCACTCTTAAAGACATAGATGTCCTATTTGAAGTAAAACGAATATATCAACTCGGTCATGAAAGCTCACGATTTTTTCTAAATGACCGTTGAAGTGAAATGAATTGTGCGACCAGAAGTAACCCATTTGAAAGAAGTGTCATTGCTAACAAGTCCACCCAAGAGTAAACCACTACACCCGTCACCTTTAATGCTATTGCCACTCCGCAAACAAAACAGCAAACTTCGATGTAGAACCAATCAGTTTCCTTAGTTCCATTTTATATTCAGATTTCTCAACAACGTTTGCATACTCCATACCTGAGACAATATAACGAATCCATACATAGAGACTTAGAATTGCTATAACACTCAATAAAATATATGAAGACTCAGTGTTGAATATACCTGAAAATCTATTCAATAGAACGACTACTCCCAAAAATCCAATGAACAAAACGAAAGCCTCGGCTATAAAGTACAATATCTTCCTTTCTTTATATTCGTCATTTGGTAAAAACATTGTGACCCATGATTCTTTCATCTTTTACTCCTCCCAGAATAAATCATTTAATGTGACGCAAAGAACCTTCGCAATGGCAATACAGAGTTTCAACGAAGGATTATATTTATCTGCTTCGATTAAACCGATTGTCTGCCTAGTCACACCGATTGCCATTGCCAAATCTGTTTGAGTAAAATTCTTTTCTACTCGATATTCTTTTACTCTATTACCCATAGCTATCTCCTTATTTTGTTTTCCAACAATCTAAATGTAATATATATATTCCATTAACGCAATATATATATTACATATTTTTGATTACGAATGAATCTCCATCACACTTTCTACGTTTTCTCTATTCATAAGAAAGGAAAGGATACAGTAACTACATCTTGAGTTAGGAGATCACTAATGAAATATCTCGATTATTGGAGCTACTTGTCACTCTCTCTGGCAAAGCTCTTCTTTTTTAGCTGGTTGACCGCGACGGCGTTCGACTTCTCATTCTTCCTCATCAATTTGGCGACGATTCTGCTCCTGACGAGTTGGGCGCTCGCCGTGTCTTATCCGATCCGCCGATGGATTTTATACGTTTCTCTGTTCCTGCATAGTACCTTGCTCGTCTCGGACGTCTGGTACTATCGCTATTTTGAAGACTTATTATCCGTCGCCTTACTATCTGATATTGGGCAGATGGGAGATGTCGGGGGTGGCTTCTTGACGCTCATCCGCCCAATCGATGCGTTCTTCTTTATCGACCTCATCATCTACGGTTTGATTTTGCGTTATATGAAACGTCGTCCTGTCCGTGAAGGAAAGCGGAACGGAAGACGGTTGGCGTTCGCTGGCTTCACACTCGGGTTTCTTCTCTTCACAATCCCGCTCACCCTCAGTTATCAGCGGGGAGAAAAGTGGATTGCAGATGACCCCATCTCGAATATGCGTGAATATTATCATCTTGGATTTTGGGGGTATCACGCGATAGATGTCGCTCGAGGGGTCGAACGTGCCATGGGATGGAACGCGGCCCTGACAGTTGAGGAGCGTTCTCAAATTCAAGCACTCTCTTATCAAGAATTAAGTGCCCCAAGTCTGGACACGAACGTTATCGTTTTACAACTCGAGTCATTTCAAACATCCGTCATCGATCAACAGATTAATGGACAGGAACTGACCCCGAATTTGAACCGACTGCGACGCGACATGCTTTATTTCCCGAACGTGTATCATCAAACGCATGAGGGACGGACGTCTGATGCAGAGTTCATCGTCAACACGTCGCTCTATCCTATCAAATCCGGTTCCGTCTACACGCGTTTCCCGGGAAATAAGTTTAATACGCTTGCTCAATCATTGAATGAGGCAGGATATGATACAGCAGCCATGCATGCATTCCGAAAAGACTTCTGGAATCGTGATGACTTTTATCAAAACACCGGATTTAACCATTTCTTTAGTGGCAAAGACTATCCCAATCAAGGCATCATCGGAATGGCACTCAACGATCAGGAGTTCTTGAATACGTCGGTCGGATTTATGGAAGAGTTGGATGAACCATTTTACGCATTTTTAGTCGCATTGACGAGTCATACGCCGTATGACATTCCGGAAGACGAGAAACGATTGGACCTATCAGAAATTGACGACCCCCTTCTCGAAAACTATTACCATACCGTCCATTTCGTCGATGCGGCGGTCGGTCAGTTTATCGAACGATTGAAACGAGATGGGCTCTGGGATGAGACGCTTCTCGTCATGTATGGTGACCACGATAGCGGTCTGACGGCACCAGGAGACGAAATGGCTACCCTCGAAGAAGTGGACTCGACGGTTGACGCGTTTCAACTTGACCGTGCGGTTCCTCTCTTTATCAAACCACCTGAACTGACGACAGGAGAAGTCATGGAGGCGAGTGGTGGGCAAATCGATATCGCCCCGACGATCCTCGATTTACTTGGGATCTCTCCGTCATATATGCTTGGCGACTCCCTATTGAATGATACGTCAAATCTGACCGTCTTTCGAACGGGCGCTTTCCGATATGAAGACAATTACTATGAACCAGACTTAACCGAACGTGCTGGTAACGGCACATGCTATTCCATTGAGACGGAAGAACAAGTCGCATTCGATCGATGCGCCCCTTACATCGACCGCGCGGCCAGCCAACTCCGTCTCTCGGATACCATCATCGAGAAAGATGCCCTCTCGCAAATGAGTCCATGAAAAAGCTCCCGAGCATTTGTCTCGGGAGTTTTGTTTAGTAAGCTTTACGCAACGTCGCGATATCGAGTTTTTTCATAGGGAGACATGCCTGTACAACCTGTTCAATCTGCTCTTGTGAACCTACCGTCATCATCTCTTCCATTTCCCACGGAATGATTTGCCATGAGACGCCGTAACGATCCTTCAGCCAACCACACTCCTCCGCTTCCGGTACAGCCGATAGTTGCTCCCAGTACGTATCAACTTCTTCTTGAGACTCACAAAAAGCAATGAGCGACTGGGTCTCGTTAAACGAGAATTCATGATTTTCATTACTGTCCATCACGACAAATTCTCGACCGGATAAGACGAAACGAGCATAGTTGATTTTCCCGTCAAGCTCGTCCCCGTCTTCTTTCGTGTATCGTACCGTATGCCCGTCCAATACATACGAATCTTTGAAAATAGAGATCCAATCGTTCATCGCCGCTTCGGCGCGACCGAATGCTTCTTTGACAAACAAGAGGCATGGCGTCACGAGCTGGATGTCCATCCCCCCATCATGCATGATTTGCCAGGAGACACCATAGCGGTCCTGCAACCATCCATAGCGCTGGCTGAAGTCGTACGTGTCTAATGGAATCAAGATATCCGCTCCGTCAGATAATCGTTCCCATAGCGCATTGATCTCTTCTGTCGTCGGAAGCGACACCATATAGGAAATGGACGGATTCCGTTCTTGCGCCGTGCCTCCCCCGAGCAACTGAAAGAACTGTCCAGCGAGCGATAACGTCACAATCGTCGTCTCGCCTGCTGGTGAACTTGAAAATTTCGTCGTATAGTCGACAAACGAATCTGGAAAGATGGATACATACCACTCGGCAGTCTCTTCAACGTCCTGTTCAAACCAAATACATGGAATCACGGGTTGCGTAATCATGAGAATGTCTCCTTTCAGACTTCATGCAAACGATAGACCTCACGGACGGCGAGAAGCTCTCCGGCTTCATCACGATACGCCTGATAGTGCGACGAATGGATATGGTGATTAAGTGCATTTTCATCCTTGTACTTTTCATGGAAGACAAACGTACCCGGTTCATCAATCGACTCATGGAGAACGTATGCGAGACACCCTTCTTCTGCACGCGACGGCGGAATCACACGGTGTAGCGCATCACGTAACGCCTCTTCTTTTCCGGGATGAGCTTTCAAGATTGCGGTAATGACGATTTCCATATCATATTCCTCCTTCAATAATGGACCTGCCTTTCTGTTCCCGAATCCACCACAATCTATCCCCCAAAAACGGATATCTCATCATACGAGACATCCGTTTCTACTTATGACTTTTTCTTTTGTCGGAATGGCCACCAGACACCTTCGCCAAATGAAATCGTAATGGCTGGGATCAAGAGGGGCAACACAATCAAGCCGTACAATAATAAACCGATGATGACGATCGTCGCAATCTGGACGAGACTGAGCACGCCTGACGGAATCATGGCACCGAACGTCCCGGCGAGGATGACAGCCGCTGTCATGATGACGGTCCCCATCTTCGTCATCGAGTGGATGAGTGCCTCACGGACCGTCTTCCCATTGATCGTCTCTTCACGGAATCGATCCAGTAGGAAGATGGAATAGTCAATTCCAAGGGCAATCAACATGACAAATCCAAAGAACGGAACGGCCCAGCTAATCCCGTCATAGCCGAGTCCTTCTACAAAGATCAGCTCTGTGATCGCCGCTGACGTATAGTACGTCAAGAGTAGCGAAGCAATCATATAGAGTGGTATGATCATCGAACGGAATAATGCGGTCAAGACGATGAACAATGTCACGAGCATGATGGCAACCGTTCGATTGAAATCATTCGTCGATGTTTCATTTAAATCGCTATTGATGCTTGAGATACCAGCATATCCAATGGTCGCATCCGCATACGGTGTTCCCATAACGGCACGATTCATCGTCTCTTTGATTGTCTCGACAGTATCAATCGCTTCTGGCGAATACGGATCCATCTCTAGGACGACCTCGAGTTGAGTCGCCATTCCTTCATCGAAGACATATCGTTCGACGGCAGGTGAGAATGCATCCGATGTGAGCGTCCCTTCTGGAAGATACACGCCTGTCTCCCGAAGCGCATCTGCTTCACTCAACTGTTGTAAGAATGAAACGGCTTCGCCGAGACCTGACTCAATTTGTCCTAACCCGTCGTTCGCTTCCGCGACACCTGTCGCTAATTGCGCTAACCCGCCACGAAGCTCACCGACTTGAGAACCTTGTGCATTTAATCCGGATGCCGCTTCGTTGATTCCTGACTCAATTTGTGTGAGACCGGCGGATACTTGACCGAGCTGCCCGACTGCGGCCGGGATGTTTTGAGTTGCTGTCAATCCTTGACCAATGAGACCAAGTTGACCATTCAACTGATTCAGCCCCGCTGCTGCTTCCGCAAGTGGTGCCCCGGCATTGGTTGAACCACTTGGCAATTGCTCGACAATTCCGTTCAATCCTTGTTCAATCTCATCTAGTCCAGTTTGGACATCCCCGAGACCTGTCTGCGCTTCAGACAAGCCATCGCTGACTTCACCGAGCTGCGTATCGACATAAAAATCGTCGATGACTTCACCAGTCGGGCGTGTGAGCGCACGGACACCATTCACGCCTTCGACTTTTTCAAGCTCACTTGCAAACTTTTCGATGTAAGCAACATCTGATTCTGTAATGGCTTGATCTTGTTTTAAAATAACTTGCACCGGAAGGGATTCCCCTTGACCGAATCCTTCAGAGATCAAATTCAGCCCACGAACCGAATCGTAACCGTCTCCAATCTCATCAACGGTATTGAACGAACGAGCATCGTCATACGTGAATAAGACTGGCACCGTAATCAATCCAACGACCAAAATCGATACGAACGGACGATTGACCGACAATCGACTCAAGTTAGCCCAGAGCTTGCTGTCATGGTGTTCGCCTGCCTTCTTCGATGGCCAAAACAGTCGCTGCTTGAGCGTCGCCATAAAGAATGGAACGACCGTGAAGAGAATCAACAACAACACCGCAATCCCGACCGCAACGGCGACCGCTGATTTAAAGATTGGAAAATCAGCAAATCCGATGGCAGCGAAACCGACGAAGACTGCAAGCCCACTGATGAGGACTGTCCGTCCTGCCGTCTTGTACGTGTTGACGATCGCGTCTTCAATCGCATGCCCCGCACTCAACTCCTCTTTATAGCGGCTAAGAAGTAGAATACAGTAGTCTGTCCCAATCCCGAACAAGATGGCGACAAGAAAGATCTGTGTGTAGTTCGATACCGGGAATCCAAACCAATCCACAAAGAACGCGACAAAGGATTGGCTCAACAGATACGTGAATCCGACCGCGATGAGCGGGATGAACGGAGTCACGATGGAGCGGAAGACGAGAAGAAGTAATCCAAAAATCAACACGACCGTGATGATCTCTGTCTTTTTCAACCCTTCCTGGGCACTTAAGTTCACATCATTGTTAATGATTTCTTCCCCGGTGATATATACTGTCTCATCTTGTGGGAGCACGTTTTCACGGACATCATCAGCAAACGCATTGATTTCTTCCGTCGTACCTTCGACTGTGATTGGAACGAGGACGATTCGTCCGTCTTCCGAGACGAGCTGTGCCTCTGTCTCCTCACTTTCAAACGGATCGAGAACATCGGTCACGACCGTTTCATTCTGTCTAAGCTCTTCGATGACACGAGCGACATCCGTTCGCTCTGTTTCGCCAATCGACTCGAACTCGTAGACAAGCGAGATGGTTTTATCACTCTTCCCAGCTTCATCTAAAATCGCTTGTGCGCGCTGTGAGTCCATATCGTCCGCTAGCTGAAAACTACCAGCTTCTTCTGCTTGTTTCGTTAAGTTCGGTGCTGCGACAAATAGTGCTGCCGTCAAAACGATGAGGGAAATGAGGATTCCCCAACGCCATTGAATAATTTTATGCACGTGTTATTCCTCCCCGATTCGAAGCAATTGTTTTATTTTTCGGAACGTCCGAACAAACTGCTCGATTTCAATTTCATCTACTTCTCCATCGATGAGAGATTCTACATATCGATAGACGGCACCGTCCACTTCTTCGACGAGCCGTTTCCCTTCCGGGGTCAATTCAATCAATCGCTCGCGCTGGTCTTGTCCTCGTCGACTCGTGACGAGTCCTTTTTCGACCAACTTTTTAAGGCGATTCGAGACCGCACTTTTATGGACACCTTGTTTTTGCGCCAATTGCCCAGCAGGAGTTGGTCCAAACTGATCGAGTAACTTCAACAGTTGGAGCTGTTCACGCGAATACTCACGCCATACGTCCCCTTCCATCGCTTCGATGACATGTTCCGTCCCATGGAACATCACTTCTTCAAACAGCTGAACCGCTTCACGCATCAATGCTTTCATTTTTAGTTTACCCCCTAAACTAGATGATTATAGTTTATGCCCTAAACTAAATAACGTCAAATAAAAAGACCGATAAGGAGTGCCCTATCGGTTCATGTTCTTTTCGATGGTTTCTGCCACACGTAACCCAGACAGATAGGCACTTTCGAATCGCGTTCGTCCGGATGGGTCATCCGCTTCAAGAAAAATATCGCCAGCTAAATAGATGGGATGATGGCTTACTTGATAAAACGACTCATGCCATACGTCTTTCGCTTGCGCGTAACGCCAACGTTTCAATTGTTTTGACACGAGGTCGATATCGCCAACTTCCTCTCGGAATAACCGCTCAACTTCTGCAAGCGTCTCCGCCTCCGGTCGCTCATACCAGTCCTCACTCCAAGCCTCTTCCATATAGACACTTACGAGTGATGTCGCAGAGATTCCTTTTTGCCGATTATCGATTACCTTCAACAATCCCGGTGTCAAGTCATGGTCGAGAATCCCATCTGCCCCAATCTGTACATCACCTGCACATTCAAAGAGACCGACGAACGTCGGCGCATATATAAGACGACGTAACGCGGGCTCGACATGGACAGCTAAATCTCCAAGCAAATCGAACGACTGTGGAAGGGGTGCCGTCATCACGAGTCGATCATAGGAACGTGTCGTCACGTCTGTCTTGACTGTGACGGTTCCGTCTTCTTCCACTTGAACGTTCTCCACCCGTTCATTCAATTGTACGGTCAAACCTTCAGCCAAACGCTTAGCGAGGGCATTCATCCCATTAATCGCGACATAACGTGGATAAGGGTCGGCATACCAGACTTGCACCCAGTTCACATTCATCCACGACCGCACCTCTCGTTCGAGCTCTTTTCCACGCACCGTGAAATATACCGCTCCATGGTCTGCCCGTCCGTCACCGATTCGACGCGTCGCTAAGCGTCCCCCGACGCTTCGACTCTTTTCAATCAGTTCAACGGCATGACCTTGACGCACGAGTTCACGCGCTGCGATGATTCCGCTCAGACCGGCCCCGATGATCCCAATCTTCATTCCGCATTCCCCTTTCTCTTCATGAAGATTGTAGCACGTTCCTTCAATTTACCCTCTGTTTGATATGCTTCAGGCTGGCTTGTTCCATTGTTCGTCGTACACCCGACGCGTATCTTCATACATGACAGCGAAGCGCGCAACGACGAATGGACGAATGAGGATTGTCGCTATAGATAGTGATAATGCAGCGAGTAATATAGAATTCACGACCATAAACAATGTGAAGCCAATCAAATAAATCGGGATGAACGGCAAAATCAGTTTGAACGCTTCCCATTTCCGACCATGCATCAACGCACGTGATTTCGTGATGGATTCTCTGACAGATAGCTCTGGTTCATCTCGTAAAATAAAGTACGTAAACGCGTAAGAGAAGAACTTCACGATTCCTGGGATAATGAACAAAAGTGTCCATAGCGTCTGAAAGATGGCTAGTAGGATGACAGCAGTCACATTTTTACCAAATCGTTCTTTCATCGGTTGAAATACATCACGAAATTGCGCATCTTGTCCGCGAATGATTGAAAGGATGACCCAGTGATACCCAATGATGATTGGATACAACATGAAGGATACTACCATCGTACTTAAAAGGAATACAATCGCCTGTACTGAATCGGCTTTCGCCCCGTAAAGCGTTGGGTCGAATATTGCCATAAACTCTAATATCACGGCACAGAGAAACGACCAGACTAACAGTAGACCTCGTTTCCCATTGATTGCTTCATGTGTCCGTTCCGTCCATGTTTGAATCATTCTACATCTCCCCCTGACTAATACCTTTATATACGGAGCATAGTAAGAACACGTTTCAAATTCATACAAAAAAGCAGAGATTCACTCTGCTCGCTCGTCCGCTCGATATTCCAATATGTCTCCCGGTTGACAGTCGAGTGCTTCGCAAATCGCTTCAAGTGTCGAAAAACGAATCGCTTTCGCTTTGCCGTTTTTCAAAATCGATAAGTTCGCCATCGTGATCCCGACTCGTTCCGACAGTTCCGTCACACTCATTTTCCGTTTCGCCAACATCACATCCAGATTCACAATCATCGCCATTTCTCTCACCTCATACCGTCAAATCGATTTCTTGTTTCATGTCGATGGCGCGCTTCAATAGTTTCTGTAACAACTCAGCGAAAACCGCAATGACAAATGCGGCGAAGACGAAGACGAATCCGATGACTAAAAATCCTGGCGAGTCGTCACGCTCAGCGAACCAATAGAAGAACGGGAGTGTCGCCATATAGATGGCCGTGATGGTCAACGCACAATATTTAATGACACGAAGTGCTTTCACCGCCCGATAGGAGAATGCCTCATTCCGATCAATCAATCCAAGTAAGATGAATGACTGTGACAAGGCAACGAAAAAGGGAATCGCTGCTACATACATCCCTCCAATAATCGGTCGCATCGAATTCGCAATCCATCCTCCGCTCTCCACCGCCTCTCGCCAAAGGAAAGGGAGTAAAAAGATACAGGCCGCGAGAATCGGGAGCGACAAGACAATCACTGCTAGTTTCAAAAAGATGGTTTCCCGTTTCATCTGCCAAACACCTCATTTAGTTTTATTTTCTTTATCATATGCTATGATTTATCGTTTATCAATAAATATTTATCGAAAAAAATAGACCACGAGATGTACTCGAGGTCTACTTCATTCATTTCATTGCTTCTAATTCACTTTCGGTCACCCATTTATGATTTGTGACCTCTTCTCCGTCTTCAGTGGTGTAATCAACCATGTAAACGGTCGTCTCTTCCACTGTATCGATTGTCGCTTCTGCGCCGTCCATCCCTTCCATATGCTCGGCGGCCAATACGATCTCATCCCCTTCAGACAACGGTGCCTTATCCGGATTGTCCAGTTCTTCGTGAATCACCCATTTGTGATCCTCTACCGGGTCACCGCCTGTTGTCGGTGTATAGCTGACGGCGTAGACGGTCGTATCGTACGCACCGACAATCGTGGCCTCCACACCTTCCATCCCTGGCATGTGATCCGCTGTCATCATCGCGGTTGATCCGACTGGAAAAGTCGGATCACTGGCTTCCATCAGCCCGTCTGGAACTTCTCCAGACCCGGAGTGATCCATCGCTGAATGGTCCATGCTTTGCTCTTCTGACATCTCCATCGATGTGTCCTCTGCTGTATCCCCACATGCGGCCAATGATGTAGCGAGAATCATGACACCTAGACCTGTCATCCATTTCTTCTGTTTCATCGAATCTCTCCTTTATCCATACTCATGTAGATTTTACCCGCTCTTTTGAAGAAACAGACCTATTTGAGAGCATTCCGATGATTTGTTAACTCATTGCAACAAAAAAGACCAAAATCCCGAAAGATTTTGGTCTTGGACATTATTCAACCGTTACAGACTTCGCCAAGTTACGTGGCTTGTCGACATCACAGTCGCGAGCGAGTGCTGCATAGTACGAGATAAGTTGAAGCGGAAGAACCGTCACGAGTGGTGTGAGAAGTGGCTCAACACGTGGAAGAACGAATGCGTCGTTCTCGTGTTCCATTCCTTCCATTGAAATCGTACATGCGATGGCACCACGCGCCACAACTTCTTTGATGTTTCCGCGGATGTTGAGGTGTGTGTTCGGTTGAGAAACAAGCGTGATGACCGGTGTCCCGTCTTCAATCAACGCGATCGGACCGTGTTTGAGTTCTCCACCTGGGTATCCTTCTGCTTGGATATAAGAGATCTCTTTGAGCTTCAATGCGCCCTCGAGACCGACATATGAATCCAATCCACGTCCGAGGAAGAATGCGTTGCGTGACTCTTTCAAGAACTTATCAGCAAGCTCTTCAAAGATTTCTTTTTGTGCCATAATCGAGTCCATCGTTGTTGCAACGAGTGCGAGCTCTTGCATCAAATCAAACGGAAGTTTCTTCCCGTTCGCACGAGCGATGTCGTATGCGAGAATCGCAAGAACGGCAATCTGCGCCGTGTACGCTTTCGTCGACGCGACCGCGATCTCCGGTCCGGCATGGAGAAGCATCGTCTCGTTCGCTTCACGTGAGAGCGTTGATCCTGCTACGTTTGTCAACGTGAGCGCTTTATGGCCCAATTTTTTCACTTCGACGAGCACGGCACGGCTGTCCGCTGTCTCACCTGATTGTGAGATGAAGAGGAAGAGTGGCTTCTCTGTCAAAAGTGGCATGTTGTAACCAAACTCTGAAGCAACGTGTACTTCAGTCGGTACACCTGCAACGCGCTCGATCAATTGCTTCCCAACAAGACCGGCATGGTAACTTGTCCCACATGCGACGATGTAGACGCGGTCCGCTTCCGATACGAGCTCGCGCACGCCTTCTGTGAGTTCGATGTCGCCGTTCTCGTTCTGGTAGTGCTGGATGATGTTGCGGATGACGGCCGGTTGCTCGTCCATCTCCTTCAACATGTAGTGCGCGTACGTGCCTTTCTCGATGTCTGATGCGTCGATCTCAGCCGTGTATGGCGCGCGTTCGAGCACTTCACCGTCGAGTGTCTTGATCGTCGCCGACTCACGCGTAAGGATGACGATCTCACCGTCGTGGAGCTCGAGGTACTGGTCCGTCACCTGAAGCATCGCCATCGCGTCTGATGCGACGACGTTGAACGTGCCGTCACCGAGTCCGACGAGGAGCGGTGACTTGTTCTTGCCGATATAGAGGCGCTCTTTGTCCTCTGAGTCGATCATCGCGATCGCATACGAACCGTGGAGGTCCGAAAGCGTCTTGCGGAACGCCGCCTCGACGTCGCCGAGCTCGACGAAGTGTTTCTCCATGAGCTGGACGATGACTTCCGTGTCCGTTTCCGAGAGGAACGGGACATCAAGCGTCTTCTTGATGATTTCGTCGTTTTCGATCACGCCGTTATGCACGAGCGTGAAGCGTCCTGTCGTACTTTGATGCGGGTGGGCGTTTGGTACGCTCGGTACCCCGTGTGTCGCCCAACGTGTGTGGCCGATTCCAATCGTGCCGTCTACTTCTGCTGGGATGATTTCGCGTAGCGCGGCAATGCGACCGACTTCTTTGTGAACGTTGACATTCTCATGCATCAACGCAAGACCTGCCGAGTCATAACCACGGTACTCGAGTTTTTCAAGACCTTTGAGAAGGACTTCCTTCGCTCCGGTATTCCCAATCATTCCTACAATTCCACACATAAACAAATCTCCTCTATTCTTCGATTTCTCGAAAAAGGAAACGGGCTTTTTCTAAGAGCTGTCAGTACACGCTTCTTTGTCCGTCCGGTCACCCGGGCGTTTTAAAAGCATGCTTATCGTCGTGACAGGCGACGAGGAGGCATCCGCCGAAATCTCGATAACCTCCAACCTCGTCAACTCCGCAGAGTTCTGGCGCTTGTTCGTACTCTTGTGTCCTTCCGTTTCCAAGGTCACGCTCTTAATAGTACAAATCACACCCCCATTCGTCAAGAAAATCCGCTGTTTTCTCGATGACAAAACGGAAACAAAAAGGGAATCCGATGTGGATTCCCTTGTGTTATTCCCGGTTTCGAAAATTTTATCCGTCTACGCCATAATCTTCGCGAACGACTTGTGCGATTTTTTCAACGTAACGGTCACACTCTTCCGCTGTCGGGGCTTCAGCCATGACACGAACAAGTGGTTCTGTACCCGATGCACGGACGAGGATTCGACCATTTCCGGCCATTTCCGCTTCCGCTTCTTGAATCGTTGCGAGCACACGCTCACCGTTCATCGCATCGTTTTTATTCGTGACACGAATGTTGACGAGCTTTTGCGGATAAACCGGCATCTCAGCCGCCAATTCAGACAGTTTACGTCCAGTTGATTTCACGATTTCGGCCAATTGCACACCAGATAGCATGCCGTCCCCCGTTGTGGAATGATCGAGGAAAATCAAGTGTCCTGATTGTTCGCCACCAAGTGTGTATTGATGTTTCTTCATCTCTTCCACAACGTAACGGTCACCCACCGCTGTTTGAAGCGCCGTCATGCCCGCTTCTTCGACGGCTTTATGGAACCCGAGGTTACTCATGACCGTCGCGACGATCGTGTTGTCCTTGAGACGTCCTTTTTCACTCAAGTATTTCCCACAGATGTACATGATTTTGTCTCCATCGACAATATCACCGTTCTCGTCAATCGCAATCAAACGGTCACCGTCACCATCAAACGCAAGACCCATATCCGCTCCCTTTTCACGAACGAACTCAGCCAAGTGCTCAGGGTGAGTTGAACCAACACCTTCATTGATATTAAGTCCGTTTGGTGAGTTCCCGATTGTCGACACATTCGCTTCAAGGTCTGCGAAGAGGCGAGCAGCAAGACCGCTCGTTGCACCATGTGCACAGTCAAGCGCGATGTGAAGACCATCGAAGTCTTCTTCTACCGTTTGTTTCAACATTTGAAGATACTTTTGCGCGCCTTCGTAGTAATCCGAAACGAAACCAAGGTCTTTTCCTGTCGGACGTGGGAGCGTATCTTCCGTAGCATCTAAGATGTCTTCAATTTCTTGCTCGGTTGCATCATCTAATTTGAAACCATCGCTACCGAAGAATTTGATTCCGTTGTCCGCCACCGGGTTATGCGATGCCGAAATCATGACACCTGCTGTTGCATCGAGCGATTTCGTCAAGTAAGCCACTCCAGGTGTTGAGATGACACCGAGACGCATCACTTCTGCACCGATGGAAAGAAGACCTGCAATCAATGCACCTTCAAGCATATGTCCTGAAATCCGTGTGTCACGACCAATCAACACTTTCGGCTGTTCGCCTTCTGGCAAATGTTTCGACAACACATAGCCACCCGCACGACCTAAACGATATGCTAATTCCGCAGTTAACTCAGAGTTCGCAACACCGCGAACTCCATCTGTTCCAAAATATTTACCCATAAGATTAAATCCTCACTTTTGTATGATTGAACATCTTTATTGAATGGAAGATGTTTCTGTTTCTTCATCGACGCTCGTCAATTGAACATCGATTGTCTTAGGCGAAATCACTGTCACGCCTTTTGGTACTTCATAGTCGACATCTACTGCATGCGTCCCACTCGGTAATCCGGTCAAATCCAACGTCACGTTGACACTGTTCGAAGAGATGTTTTCGAGAAGAGAACGTTTTCCAGAAAGTGTCACGCTGACCACATCTTGCGTTTGAATCGTATAATTCGTTCGGTCGTATCCACGGACATTCACTGGGACCGTCAATCGAATCCGTTCCGTCAATTCACCCGTATCATCTTTCGTTTCGTCATTCGGACGAACGAGCACCTGGACTTCAACTTCTTTTTGATCGAGCGATGTAGCCCCTTCTGGAAGCCGTAGAGTGGCCATCACTTTTTCAGACTTCGTCAAATCGTCAAGTTCAATCGGTTCTGTTTCGACTTTTTCCAGCTGATCTAGCACCTCTTTTGGTGCAAAGACACGAACTTCCGTCTCACCTAACAACGAATCGACTAACCGAAAGTCCTCTGCCACCTCTCCGCTCGTGACGACCTCAATGGGAATCATCGCGCTCTCATTATAAATCGGAACGGTCACGTTAATGATATTCGGGTCAACCGAAACGTTCAACGGATTTCCGTTCGCATCTAAGATTGTCGGTGGAATTTCTCGGGTGAATGTCTGATTTTGATTCGCCACGTCCACATTCAATGTGATTTCTTTGACGTTTTGAATCCGACTTGCGCCTCCCGTGACTTTTACAGATGATGGTTCAACGTCGACATCGCCCGCGACTTTGCCATCTGGCAACTGATCTTTATTCAACAAATTCACAGACACGGGTACTTCAATCGTTTGTTTCCGATCGATATAGATTTCGACAGTCTCTCGGTCCAATTTGACGTTGACGTCGCCACCGAATCCACGTGCCTCAACGGGTACGCGATGAAAGCCAGTACCGAGATTAGTCAAATCGACGAATACCTGATAGTCTTTCACTAATTTCGTCATCGTTAAACTACTAGAGGGACCTTGAAGCTCGACTTCCATCTCTTCCGGTACGTTGTATGCGACATACTGCACTTCGTCAAAAAAGACTTCGACCGGCACATCGAGCGTCAGGGAACTTTGCCCGACAATCGGTAATGCGCTAGACGCGCTATTTGATGAACTGGTCTCTGCGACCATTAAGTATAGAAGGACGGCTAAAGCAAGTGCGATGAAGCGGAGAAACCACTTATGTTGTAACCACTGATCAATCACTTACTTTTCCCCTCCTTTTTTCCCGAAGAATGAGAGGGTCGCCTCTTTTTCTTCGATGACGAGTTCTTGAATTAATTTGCTTCGTAACGCTTCTTCATCCAACTCACGGTACAGGCGTCCTGCAATCGCAAGTGAGACCGCTCCTGTTTCTTCCGAGACGGTTAACGTGACACTATCTGTCACTTCACTGACTCCAATCGCTGCTCGGTGACGTGTCCCGAGCGCTTTGTCGATATGCGGGCTTTCAGAGAGCGGTAAATAACAAGCTGCTGCTGCAATCTTTCCATCCTGAATAATCATCGCACCGTCGTGTAACGGTGTATTCGGGATAAATAGGTTAATAATCAACTGGGACGTAATATGTGAATCCATACGAATACCCGTCTCCACATACTCGTTTAATCCCGTATCGCGCTCAATCGCAATCAATGCACCAATTCGGCGTTTCGACATATACTGCGCTGAACTGACGATGGCTTCAATCATTTGTCGTTGTTGTTCTTCGTCACTTGTTCCCGTACGACCAAATAAGTTGCTCGTCCGTCCAAGATGTTCAAGACCACGCCTCAACTCAGGTTGAAAGATAATAATAATCCCAAGGAGTCCATACGTAATCACCTGATTTAGCAAGAACTGGAGCGTCTTCAATCCGAAGAAACCGCTCAAGAACCAACTGACCAGAATGATGGATATCCCTTTAATTAGTTGAACAGCTTTTGTCCCACGCACAATCATCATTAACTTATAAATGACGTACGTGACGACGACGATATCTAAAACATCATTCAAATAATCGTACCAATGTACGTTCTCTGAAAGATTTAAAAATGAGAAAAATGATACTTGTTCAAGTAGCGGCAAATGCTCCCCTCCTCAACTACCTAGCTAAATCGTGCAAGTTCCATTATATCATCATTTCGATTTATACGCATTGCGTCATATCAAAACGAAACCAGATTGAAACGAAAAAAGACGCCTGAGGCGCCTTTAGAAAAGTTGTTTCATCGAATACCAAATCCACTCGAACATCTGGTCGATTTGCTCGATTTCTCCTGTGACTTGACCAGCACTCGCTAAATAGGCACGACCATTGACGGCTGTCGCATCTCCATTGACAGTTCCTTCAATCCGTAAATCACCACCTTGAACAGTGATATCTTTCTCGATGGTGACCCCCTCTGGCACAATGACTTCGTTGTCAGATACGACGATACCGGGTACTTTCGTATATGTCATCGTCTCGGACGCACTGCTCCATAGTCCGAGTGTCGCGCTAGACATTAAACTGAAGAACAGGACCGCTGCGATCAAGCCTGGATGTCTCTGCAACCAAAGCATTTGTTTCGAATGGGGTTTCCGTTTTTTTCGAACGGATGTTGATAACGGTACGACCGAACCTGTTGCAGGCTGTGCAGCTGTTTCAGGTAAAGCGGCCATCACGCGAGCTGTAAAATCTTCTGATAACTTTGGACGAGGCAATGCTTTCAGTTCTGCGTCGATTCGTTCATATTGTAGATACGATTCATATAAATCATCGTCCTCTAACAATTGACGCAATTCGTCAGATTCTTCGGGCAAAACGCCATCTTCCAAATATTGTTGTACTTTTTCTTCAGGAGTCAATTGAACCCCTCCCTATTTTGAAAGATTGTTTTTAACATTTCTCTTCCCCGGAAGATCCTTGTCTTAACCGTTGCGACCGGCATGTCGATCATCACGCTGATTTCTTTAAGCGACAAATCATCCACATATTTTAATAATAACGGAATGCGGTATTTGTCTGGGAGTTGCTTGATGGCTTCATGCATCTCACTTCGAATTTCGCGATGAACCACTTGGGCATCGGGTTGGGGTGCTTCATCAGCTAAGTGGTCTTGATAAGTCAAACCGTCTGTACCCGCAATTTCGGCATCCATCGAATACTCCGGCTTACGCTTTCTCAAACGATCGATGGCAACGTTCGTTGTGATTCGATAGAGCCACGTTTTGAACTTATATTGCGCGTCATACGTATCGATTCGTGTATAGGCACGAATGAACGCTTCTTGGGCAGCATCTTCTGCTTCGCCACGATCATACAAAATTTTATAGGCAATTGCAAAGACGCCATCCTTGTATAGTTCTACCAGTTCGGCAAACGAATCGTGATTCCCCGCCCTCAATTCATCTACCAAACGGGTGGTCAGCCGTTCCATCAATCCACTTCCCCTCTCCGCTATACATGCGGTCATGTCTATATACGTGTTGCCTTTAAAATGGTTTCATAAAAAACAAAAAAAGTTTCCAATCCCATTGTAACAAACGGGTTTGGAAACTGTCAGGAAATCAGACTGTCTTACCTTCCAATAACAGGTTTTCTTTAGCTTTTATAATTGTTTCACATAGACGGTAGGCTAATTGTGCTGTTACATCATCCCGGTCTAAGGCCGGATTCAATTCGACAAGTTCAACGGCAATCAAATCATCCGCCTGCATCGCTGCTTTTAAAATGGCTTTTGCTTCGACTTCCGTCAGTCCCCCATCTACCGGTGTTCCCGTTCCTGGAACGAGCGATGCATCGAGACTGTCCATATCAAAACTGATATAAAAACGATCGACTCGTTCACGAAGGTAACTTAGCGCTTCCGCCATAATTGTATCCACACCACGCGTACGTACTTCCTCTACAGTAATGACTTTGATGCCAAGTCGATTAATTTCATTCATTTCTCCTTCATCGATATCTCGAAGCGCAATATATACGAGATGTTCCGGTGATAGCTTTGGTTCACGTCCGCCCACTTCCGTCAAACGCACGTCGCCCATGCCCATTGCTGCAGCAAGTGGCATTCCATGAATATTTCCAGACGGTGACGTTTCACCTGTATTCAAGTCCGCATGTGCATCGACCCAAATCACTCCATAAGGACCCGTTTGAGCCAATCCAGCGAGTGTACCAATTGCCATGCTATGATCGCCCCCAACGATCATAGGGAATCGTTTTTCCGAAATTTCACGATGTACGACTTCCGCTAATTCCGTGACAGTATGAAGGACACCATCAAATCGTTTTAAATGTTCTTCATTTTCTCGAATTTCAGATTCTGGTAAAACACGAATCGTGTGTTGAACCGTTCCTGTTGGAAGGAGTTGTTTCATTCCCATCTCATTTAGTTTTGTCGGTCCTTGATCGACCCCTAATTTCCCCTGACCGTAACGCAGCGGTACGTGAATATATGACCATTGCATTGCCATTCCCCCTTTAAACGCTTGATAGTTAAATTGTAAACGCTATCATTTACTTGGTTCAACTCGGCAAATTTATGAATAAACATACAAAAAAGCAGCCTGAATGGTGGCAGGCTGCCTTTCTCTGTACTCTCAATTGAATGGTTCATGGTTTTAGGCAAAAAAAAACTTAAGTCATCACTAACTTAAGAAAAAAACATATGGTGGAGCCTAGCGGGATCGAACCGCTGACCTCCTGCGTGCAAGGCAGGCGCTCTCCCAGCTGAGCTAAGGCCCCGAAAACAGAGATAAGAATATGGAGCGGAAGACGGGATTCGAACCCGCGACCCCGACCTTGGCAAGGTCGTATTCTACCACTGAACTACTTCCGCAAAAATGGTGAGCCATGCAGGGCTCGAACCTGCGACCCTCTGATTAAAAGTCAGATGCTCTACCAACTGAGCTAATGGCTCAAACCTGGTGGGGGGGGGCGGATTCGAACCGCCGAACCCGAAGGAGCGGATTTACAGTCCGCCGCGTTTAGCCACTTCGCTACCCCCCCGAGGAGTGCCGGCGAAAGGATTCGAACCCTCGACCCTCTGATTACAAGTCAGATGCTCTACCAACTGAGCTACACCGGCATATATATAGGTTTGATGTAATACATAAAAATGGTGGAGGATGACGGGATCGAACCGCCGACCCCCTGCTTGTAAGGCAGGTGCTCTCCCAGCTGAGCTAATCCTCCATATTGGTGACCCGTACGGGATTCGAACCCGTGTTACCGCCGTGAAAGGGCGGTGTCTTAACCGCTTGACCAACGGGCCTAAATTGGCTCCGCAAGTAGGATTTGAACCTACGACCTACCGGTTAACAGCCGGTTGCTCTACCACTGAGCTATTGCGGAACGATCTTGCCTGG